>NZ_JBYHFQ010000011.1:0-104789 GCF_057669665.1 Sporosarcina sp. Y1004
CAAGACCCCGAACATCCTTCAAACAGGAATGCTGCCCCGTTAGTTGAATAACATTATTTCGCAATCTTCAATATACTTTAGCATAGATTTCTCAACTTCCTTCTATATTTTTCTTTCCAATATCCAATTAGTAAGTGTTTTAACAACGAAATTAACAAAGGCACATATATTTATGCGCTGCTGTTAATTCCTGTGCCAATTGTGGTACCAATTCATCAATATAAAGCATCTAAATGTTGATGCAACAACAAAAACAGGGACACCAATTCATATGTGAATTGTGTCCCTGAACTCTGTGTTTTTTAATGTTTTCTCCCCATCAACCGAACCCGTTAGTAATTTCACGTTTGCTTTTTTATTTTTCGAATTTAATTAAAACATACCATTGGTTCCTTCGCCTAAGTTAATGATAATATTTTTAGTTTGCGTGTAAGAATTCAGAATCATTTTATGAGTCTCTCGACCTATACCTGATTTTTTAACTCCGCCGAACGGGGTATGAGCAAAAAACAAGTGTTGTGCATTAACCATCATTCGTCCTGTCTCTACGCCTTTTGCGACACGAATACCCGTATTTAAGTTACTCGTGAACACTGCTCCACCAAGACCATATTCGGAATCATTCGCTAGTTCAATGACCTCTTCTTCCGTTTTAAACTTAATCACCGTTGCGACAGGTCCAAAGATTTCTTCTTGAGAGACTCTCATGTCATTTGTAGCCTCTAACAATGTAGGTTTTGTGAAATTCCCTTTGGAAAGTTCTCCGTCAGTTATTCTTTTTCCGCCAGTCAGAACTTTTGCCCCTTCTTTTTCCCCGATTTCAATGTATTCCAATACTTTGTTTAACTGGTTTTCGTTAATTTGTGCACCCATCTGTGTGCCTTCTTCCCACGGAAGACCAACTTTCACATTTTCAAATTTATCTACTAACGCTGCAATGAATTTGTCATAAATACCTTCTTGAACAAAAATTCGGCTTCCTGCTGAACATACTTGACCTTGGTTAAATAAAATCCCCATCGCAGCACCAGAGAGTGCTTGTTCAAAATTTGCGTCATCGAAGATGATATTTGCCGATTTACCACCGAGTTCGAGGGTAGCTGGAATCAATCGTTCAGCTGCTGCTTTCGCCACTGTTTGTCCTACTTCAGTTGAGCCAGTAAAAGCAAGTTTTGCAAAGCCTTCGTGGTTTAACATATAATCGCCAGAGTAAGAACCTCTACCTGTGATAAGGTTGAAGACGCCAGGAGGCAAGACTTGATCCAAAATTTTAGCGAATTCTAATACACTAAGAGATGTAGTAGATGATGGGTGGAACACAATCGTATTTCCAGCAGCAAGTGCAGGTGCGATTTTCCATGCCGCCATAAGCAGCGGGAAGTTCCATGGTACAATTTGTCCCACAACACCGATAGGTTCTTGAAGTGTAATTGTAATAAGCTCATCTGTTAACTCTTTTGCTGTACCGTCTTCAGAACGAATGACGCCTGCAAAGTAGCGGAAGTGATCAATTGATAATGGAACATCAGCATTCATCGTTTCACGAAGAGGCTTTCCGTTATCTAGCGTTTCTACAAGTGCAAGTTTCTCTTTGTTTTCTTCCATTAAATCAGCGATTTTAAGTAATAAATTACTTCTTTCTTCTACACCGATTTTCTTCCATGTTTTAAAAGCTTCTGTTGCAGCAACTACTGCTGCGTCAACATCTTCATGAGTAGCGTCAATGAATGTCGCTAATTTCTCTCCATTACTTGGGTTAATCGCATCTAATTTTTTACCTTCTGAACCGTTCGTCCATTCACCGTTGATGTATAACTTGTATTCCGAATCAATCACATTTTTAATATTTGTCATGATGGTATCCCCACTTTAGATGTATTTTTGGTAACGAATTCATTATATTGCTTTTTTTCACATAATTCAATGGACTAAAGCACCCGTTAGCACAACAACAACAACAACAACAAAGTTTACATAGATTATTGTTAGAAAACTACCTAACGGTTCAAATAAAAGGCTTAAAACTGTATATTAAAAACATTAAATTTATGAATTCCTGTACCAAACTTAGTAAGTTTATTTTCTCTTAAAAACTTAACTGCAATTTTTACCTATTCTAAAATTTTTGGTTCAAGCCCTAAAGTGTTATGTGATCCGTAAATCATTGAAACATTTGGTATCTCTGAAATCCTTTCCAATGAATTGACTAAATCCACAGGGCTTGTTGATGGGTAAAAAGCGTATATTGGGGTTTCATCATATAGTAAATCCCCTGTAAATAGATAACCATTTGTTTCATCAAAAACAGATATATGTCCAGGAGTATGATAAATAATTAATGTCCTATTCCCTAAATTAAATACATCTCCGTATTTTAACAAACCTGTTGGTTCCCCTTAAAATGGTCGAGATGTGTCGAGATTAAAAATTTTCGGTATAGGTAATGTTATATCTCTACTTACTTCTTTTCGTATCTGTTCGATCGATAAGTCTTTTATCCCGTTGATTAACCAATCTCTATCTCCTTCGTGGACATAGATTTCTTCAAATTCGCCATGACTTCCTATATGGTCTGTGTGAACATGTGTTGTAATAACTTCAATCGGTAAAGCAGTTAATTGGTCTGTAATTCTTTCCCCATAAAACTTCATTAATATCGTGTGTTTATCATATACTATTTTTCCATTATAAGGGGGCTGATCACTGTCACTTCCAGGTTTTTGTCGAAAGGAAAATAAAAAGGCTAGAACCGTCATCGGTTCTAGCCTTTTTATTTGTGTACGCTAACAGAATAAATCTGATTTCTTCGGGTTGGTCATACCAAACAAAGGGCGGATAAACAATGCTAATCCCGTTCCTAACATTGCCATAATAGCCCAAACCCAGCCGTGTAAGCTAAATGATGCAATCCCGCCGAAGTATGCGCCGATATTACAACCGAATGCGAGGCGAGAGCCGTATCCCATCAAGAGTCCACCGACAATCGCTGCAGATGCAACGCCAGGCTTAACCTTTTTTGGCTTAAAATTCCCTTGGGCTGTTGCTGAGATAAATGCACCTAAGATAATACCAAAGTTCATTACGCTTGTTGAATCGGCTAAAACAGATTGATTCAATGCTTCACCGGCGGCTCCTGTAAAGTAACCCCAGCTAGCCACGTCAACACCGACGAAATCTAAAGCTTTACCACCCCATAGAGCAAATGCAGACGTAATTCCCCATGGTTGACCACGTACGGAAAGAACAGCAGCATTTAAAACTGCTAGTACAATACCTGCACCAACTAATGGCCAAGCCCCACGGAAGAACCGTTTTACCCCTGTTGTAGTAGCAAGTGGTTTCATCATTGGTGGCTTTCTTTTTTTCGCGAACCGCGCCAACGCGAAATAAATCAGTGCGAAGAGTGCCAATTGTACGATCCAAGCACCAGAGAATCCGAGACCAGTCGATTCAGCAAGAGAAAATGGCTCGAGCGATGGCGTTCCCATCCAAAATGGAAGATGATACGCACCTAATGTTGATCCAGCGATAAAAGCAATTAGTGTGAGGATCATCGACGATCCACCACCACCAAGATTATATAATGTTCCTGAAGCACAGCCATTTCCTAGCTGCATCCCAATTCCGAACATAAATGCACCAAAGATAACGCTCAATCCAACTGGAGAAACATAGCCCGTAGGAGTAACCCCAGTAAAACTGAATCCAGTAGCTAAAATGATTGCAAATAATGTGGAGGCAACGGCAAGCATAACCATATGTGATTGAATACCTTGCACATTACCGACAGACATCAGTCTTCGAAAGGCTGATGTAAACCCAAATCGGGCATGAAGTAATGTTGCACCAAGCGCCAAACCTAGAATATATAAGACTCCTTGAATCCAGTCGGCCGTACCGACAATCGCAATAAGTAACACAATTGCTGCAAGAATTCCTCCACTCAACAGAGGTTTTTGTACTGGATTTAGCTCCGTTATAACGGTTGTTGGACTGAAATTAAATCGCTTTACTGTTGTTTGTTCCATCTATATACCCCATCTCAGATTAACTTACTTGGCATTAATACTATCGTATTTTGATAGAAATGTAAATGGATGGGTCGGAGGGCTGGGGCGGTGCCTGTAGTCAAGCTCCCTAAAAATGAACAAGTAGAAAATTCGATCTAAATATTTTAGTCATTTCAACTAAATATTTTTGTTAAACTCTTCTGCCATATTTTGAATTCAGCAAAAAAGGTGCTTCTCCTTCTTTAAGGATGGCACTCGTTAGTTGAATAAGAACAACGACTCTAATTCAAGAATCTCGCCCGATTCTTGAATTACCCTCTTCTAATAAAAGTTATACAATCGATTCATCGACATAAATAACTTGAAAGACTAGGGTAGATAACCTTCCGAGAAATAGATAACTAAAAACTAAGCAAGAAACATCGAAGCACCAAAAAGTTGATAATAATACGACTTTTCTTCCCGATTAAACGTCCAGAGCTCCAATCCTCTGATTACTTGAACAGTGAAAAAATGTACAGCAATAAGTTTTGGAATGAAGGTCCGAGAAAAATTCGCTGGATCAGCAAGATTTATATAAACAATTGCAATGACTGTGAATGCAACGATTGAGGTAATTTCTGTTTTTCGAAAATGTGCCTAACCCTTAGTCTTAAAAAACAATTTGCGGTTTCCCCCTTCCGTAAAAAGACAATAAAAATAACACGTTTCATTCAATGGCTGAATGAAACGTGTTTTGTGTAGTTTAATACAGCATTAATTGATTCAGTACATATCTTAGGTAAACAATGGATCAAACGTTTACTTGAACCGTCTGAAATTGGTAAAACTGCAGTATTCTAAGCCTCTGAAGGCGCTGGTGCTATTACAGGTGAATCCATTCCTGTAACTGGTGGTATGTAATCAGCTTCAAAAAAATTGTTACAAACAAAGGCATCCGAATCTGGATGCCTTTTTGATTTTAAAATATAAATTCACTCTAGTATTCGCGACTATTAAGGAAATGAAAAGAAACTTCTCTATTCCTAATTCACACTACAACTCCAACCACGCAACACACTCTACGTGGCTTGATTGGTAATCGCAGATATATGGATGTAGTAGTGTGTACCTAAATTAGTGAATTACCATGTCTTTATGCAATAAATCCTATAATGAAAATTGTTGTACCAATTTGGTTGCATTATCTCTATTATCATTCTAAAAGTAAAATGTCCAAAAACAATTCTTTAATACCGGAATTATCACTTCTGAGTAATACGGAAATTCAACACCAATGGTTGAATGGCCATAATAATAACTTCATTAGTATTTTTTCACTAATGAATTTAGACTTTTCCATGCAATTGTTTCGAGAATACAAAGAATTCAAAACACCTATGGTTCATTAAAAGAAGTTGACAAGATTAAGGATTGAATTACAGACAGAGAAGGTTGATCTCCTCCATGTATATTAATAATCTCCATGTTATGATAGTGAGGTAAACCAAAACTTGTCAGCGGAAGGAGGAAAAACTAGTCTCCAAGCCGCAAATCAGATATATGAAAAGAGGAGGAATCGTAAGGTGATTATTCATCCAATCAAAGCCTTTGCTGATAATTACATATGGTGCATTCAAGAAGAAACAGAGGCAGTTGTGGTTGATCCGGGAAAAGCGAATGGTGTCCTTGATTACCTCGAAGAAAAGCAGCTTCGCTTGGCGGCCATTCTTTTAACGCATAAGCATGAAGACCATATCGGCGGGGTACTGGAGATTATGGCGAGACATCCAGAAAGTCAGATTTATGGACCGAAAGAAACGGAGGCCTTGGCGAATCGTGTTGTAGAGGAAGGGGACACCTTTAACTTGTTGGGCCAAACTTTTCAAGTCTCCGAAACGGGGGGGCATACACATGGCCATATCAGTTTTTTAATGGGAAATAATCTCTTTTGCGGGGATGCCTTGTTTTCAGCAGGATGCGGTCGAGTTTTTACCGGTGATTACGAAGCTCAATATGAAACCTTGCAGAAATTTAAACGCTTGGATGATGATATAAATATTTATCCTGGTCACGAGTATACCGAAATTAATTTACGTTTTGCATACGACATGCAGCCGGATAATGAAAAAGTTTCCAAAGTATTGGAAGAAGTCCGTGAATTGCGTGCAAAAGGAGAGCCAACACTCCCGACAACGATCGGCAGGTAGAAGGAAATTAACCTCTTTCTGCAAGTGGAAACATTGGAGGACTTTATCGAATTGCGCAACGCCCGTGATGACTTCTAAGGGGATTCGAGTCGGAGTGTAGAAAAGGAGTTCAAAACAATTACTGGATTGCTTTTTGCCGAATGATAAATAGCGAATAATCAGTGCCTGGCACAACCCAAAATTTGTTAAGCTCTTTCGACAGGATTCGAGTTGTGACAGGCACTTTAAAAATATTCTTCAATAATCGGGCCAGATTGTTGAAGAAGTTTACCCAATTACCTTTTTCAGAGAAAAGTTTAGTTTAGGATTAATAACGATGAACGGTATCATAAATAGGAAGAGTGGTTTATTCAACAAAAGGGCGCAGTTGTAGAAGACCAAGCTTTAGTAAATAACTATTTTTTGAATAAACTGTATTTTCTGACGGAAGGATGCAGTAACTAAACATTAAAAGTAATCAACCTTATTTACATTGATCGACGACACCCCCATGATACCACCTTATCTATTCTGCATCATCTTGGCAGTATTATTAAAGAGCCTTTCCATTTAGAAAGGCTCTTACTCACTGTACATCCCTTATTTATCTTTTCTTACGAGTAGTGAACAGCACACCACGTGAATGATCTGCTCCTAACGTCGTATCATTTTCTAATAACGCGATAGATACTTATAATTTATGTCGGAATTAAGATACTGTTTTAAATCAGTAACAACCATTTTAAATAACAATTAACTTTATTCAATCGAATCAAATGTACTTATATAGTATCTATGATAAGATAAAATCAATAAAATTACGGAGGATGATAAAATGGACCAAGTGCTCGTTGAAATTTGTTTACGTGTTAGAGACATTGATGCTACTTTAGATTTTTATACTGAGCTTTTTGATTTTGAAGTAGCCAGTCGCAGAGAATTCCCTGAAGATAAATTTGATTTAATCTATCTAAATTCACCAGGTTCTTCAGTACAAATAGAACTTACTTACAATTATGATGCAGATCCATATGTTATAGGAAATGGTTTCAGTCATTTAGGTGTAACAGTAAATGATTTAGAAGAAATGCATAAAATTTGTAATGCTTCTTCTTATGAGACAGGTGAATTGAGAGGACTTTCAGGTGAAACACCTTCTTACTTCTTTGTTACTGACCCTGACGGCTATAGAATCGAAGTAAAGCGTAAGAAATAAAACGTTCTAAATACAAAAATGATTGTAAAAAGATTTAACCCTCGACCCTTTAATTACAAAATAGAGAAACGAGGGTTAGGCTTTTATTTTAATGTCGTGTCATTTCTCGTTAGGCGAGTGACTGTTTCAATATGACTCGAATGCGGGAACATATTCACCGGCTGAACTTCCTGCATGCGATATCCGCCATCTTCGAGTATGCGTAAATCCCGTGCCAATGTTCCTGAATTACAGGAGACATAGACAACGCGTTTCGGTTTATATTCCAAGATCGTCTTCAATAATTCCTCATCACATCCTTTGCGTGGTGGATTGACAACTAACACAACGTAACGTTAACCATCTGCATACCATTTCGGGATTATAGATTATCGGCTTCACGGAATAGGAACTTGCCAGGTTGTTCTTGGTTTCACTCAGGGACCATTCTACTAACTAAGTTTTTCAACATTAGAAACGTTACTTAGAATCGAATTATAGTAATAGCAAATTGTTAAAAAACCTCTCCAAAAAGATTTTCTAAATATATTCGCTAAACTTTCTGATGACGTTACGGTGATTTCTTAAGTACCCATTCCAAGAAATGCGATGTTATTCTATAAAATTCCGGCACTTCGTCATCACTATTATTTAATAAGAGGCGTAAACCCTCAGTATCTTCGAAATGGAGTGCATCACGTCCTGTATACTTAGTCAACTCCCCGTGTTTCCATCGAGCAATTCATTTCTATCCAATAGAGCGAGCTGTCATAAGATGGAACGTGTATCCCAATTCTTGAAATGGCATTCGTTACTTGTTTCGTACTTCCTACCACCGGAATATGAAAGTTAATTCTGTTCCGTTACTGCCAGTTAAATCTCCATAGAAAAAATAGTACATACTCGGATCATCTTGATTGACCGTTCTTTCAATCTACGAAGTTGAGTGCTTTTACATAAAACTGATTATTTTTTGGCCTTTCTGCTTAATCATCGAAATATCATGACGGCCCGCTATATTGTTCATCTAAGTTCCCTTCCTATCCGGAATAAACTCTGGACGAAACCCTCTATCCACTGTCATTTCTCATTCACAAGCTCTTCAGTCATTGCTAAGCACTCACTCATCAACTCTTCAGTTCGATTACGTAGACGGACATTTAAGTATTTCCGATGGTCCTGATATCCTTTATAGATAAATACGTAATCGGTGAATGTTACATCAGTCTTTCCCTTGATGACTTTCATGTTATTTCTGTTCAGATAGATGGATGTCTTTTCCAGTTCAACCTGGATGCTTTTTAGAGTTTCGTTAATTAATTTCAAATACGGGCCCTTTTCGAAAATTGCCCAATCACGTTCTAAAGATTCCACAGTTACCTGAAGTCGATAGGCCGTGATATTTTATTTTGTTTAGATTATCCGTTTACAGACGGGTCGCTTTCTGAATATCATACGCAAATGAATCATGTATTAACTGTTTTCCCATACAGTAGCTGTCCGCGTAACATCCCTAATGGGAATTGATCTAGTAGATTCCCCAGATACCTGAAGTCGATAGGTCGTGATAGTTAATTTTGTTTAGATTATCTGTTTAGAAGAAATCAATATAAAGCATTAATTTTACTTATTACTTATCGAATTCATTATCTTTTACCCACTCATTCAGCCACTCAATTTCACCCTGCGATAAATAACGTTCTTTCTCTTCTTCTCTTTCTTCTACAAGCTGCCAATTTACCTCTTCCCACTCCCGAATAACCTTTACTGCTTTTTCTTTTTCCAATTGCTGTCTGTTTTTGAATGGTATTATTTTAGCGATAGTCACCACTCCTTCGACCTAATATGTTTCTTCTATATTAAATGTTACAGGATTAATAATCAAAAAAGAAAAGAGCAAAGACCAGATTGGCCTATAGCTCAACTTCTTCATGTGATCTTATTTGTACATTATCCTTATTGATGTATCCTACCAAATATATTTTGGAATTTTACGCCTTGAATGTCTAGTCTTCTTTAAATACCCTTACTTAATCAATTTATGCAGGTCGTTCGTAGGTTTGCTTTTAATGATGTTCGATATATCTTCTTTCTCAAATACTCGACCATCATACAAATAACCCATCTCATTTACTTTAATCGCAACCTTTTCAATACTACCTATGTATGCGTATTCCTTGATAATTTGTTCTTCCAGTGTTTCCGGTTGGAAGGACTCGACCAAATCAACAAATCCCTGTAGGATTTCAATTTCTTTTTTTGCTGGATCTACAGTTTTCAAGTGTAATACGTTTACCTGACTTCTCCTTAAAATAAGGAATACAAAGGAAATTTGTGCCGTATCTCTTTCTGCATACGCAAAAAGTGTAATGACTTTCACGAGTGGTAACGGTGACTATGAAACAATTAGATATGTATTAATATTAACAAAAATAGAATCACATAGCAAAAATATCAGAAATATATAATGTAGTTACATCCTTTCACTAGTGTTGCATAAAGGTTGACTAGATTTACATTTATCGGATAATTGTTATTTTTGCGGAAAAGGTAAATACCCTAATATAGGTAGCGCTGTCCATTTGCTAAACATCTAGGCAGAGGCGTTTCCATTGTGTTGCTTTTAACCATCTGCTCAGCGGGAACAATAGAACTAGTGATTATTTGAATAGGAAAAAAATATATTATACAAAGTAAACAGAGGTTATATCCTTTAGTAATAGGCTTTCTGACTGTTTACTTTGCATAAGCCAGATTGCGGTGTCCCTCTTGTCGGAATATCATTCCAAACTGGACATGTGGAGGATGTATTCGCAATACTCTTTTCCTAGAAATCCGAATACAAAGAACCGTTAAAGAGAATTTCCTTAACGGCTCAAATCTGTATGTAACTATTATTTCCTCATCATATTCAAAAAGACCTTTGCCCTGTAAGTATTTCGTAGATTTTCAACTGCCATGACTTCGATGCGAAGCGGTTTCATGGCAATCATTTTATCAACCATCCATAGTTCTCTTGGACGAAAACCTTTTTTTAATAATCTATATTAATTATCTAGAATTCTATCCAACGTAGTAACTTGTTTTATAGTTTGAATTTCGTTCCGAGCCCTAGTTGTTTGGCTTTTTTGTATACATAGTTTCCTATGCACGCATCGAATAAAGCCATGCTAACTGATTTAAAAACTATGGGGCTCTTTATCGTTCTACTTGGTAGCATATTTTCATGGCTTAGCGCTTCGGACATCAAAATAACATTTTCCTCGTCAATCCAGCCATTAGTTATTGGGTCTATAATATCTCCGCACTCGTGTTTCCCATGTTCCGAATCAATAAAATAATAATCCGCCCTTCTAAATAGTGCTTCTGGGAGTTCCCTCATATTACTTTTATAAGATCCTACTCCTACAATTAACTTTCCATTATATAGTGTTTCTTCGTTTGGAAGAACGGGAGTCAACGACGTAGTTGCCGTTATGATGACATCAGATTTATCAAGTAGATGATAGACATCATTTACGGCAATAACTTCAACATCACTTCCCGATAGTTCTCGGAATTCCCGAATGAAAATTTTAATTTTTTCGGGAGATCGATTAAATAAATAGATTGTCTTTACCGAAGTCACAGTTATAGCAGCTATAAGCTGATATAAGCCTTGCAAACCGGTCCCAATTAATCCGACCGATTTTGCATCTTTCATAAAAAAACGCATAGCCACACCTGAAACTGCCGCAGTTTTTACCGCCGTCAATATTGTGCCATTAATAAGAGAAAGTGGATCCCCGGTTTCAAGATCATTGATAAGCACAACTCCTTGTGTCACAGGGCTTTTCCTTGCATTATTGGATGGGTAGGATGTCACAACTTTTAAACCGATGCAATCATCTACGAAGCAAGGCATGATGAGTAAATTATCCTCGCCATTAACTTCCGAAAATGTTCTCTTTGGCATGATATATTCGTTGTTTGAATAAGTGTTAAAAGCACCTTCCATAACATCGATAGCTTCCCGCATTGAAAGGGATTTTTTAACGTCATCCCCTGATAGTAATAGCAAAATCTTGCCTCCTTCAAAATAAACGTTCTACTACTTGTTTTTAGATTGCCAGCCAATCCGGTTTTTCTATAACTGGTTCACCAATAATTGATGAGTTGACACAATCTCTCATATTTCCAAAATAAACACCTTTGTTTACAAGCCCAGGCCCATAATGTGCAAATTTCCCTGAATTCGTCATGATCGTTTGTATTTTTTCCGAAAACATTCTTTTATTTAGCATACACAAACAAAAATCTGTACTAAATCGAGCCCCAAAATTTTCAATCCTCTCGATTAATCCCAATTCCTCCGCTTGATTGTAGACGAACGTACTTGTTGTAATAAGAAAATCTACTGTTGGATTCAATCGTTTCCCTTCAATCAAGTTTGCCAGTTCTCTACATTCATCTAAAGTAAAATGTGGACTTCCCATGACGACTAAATCCAACTTCTTTTCGTCACTAGTTGATAGCTGTTTCCAAACTGTCATTAAATCCTCTTTAGTTACGAGGTATACACTTTTAGGTTCTTTTCCTCCTAGTGCCATTTCTTTCGTTGCTGCTTCTGGAGTTACGCCAACCATGTGGTATAGCCCTACAGGTCCGGCTGTGGCAACAGTAGAACTGAACGATTTAAGTTCTTCCAAGGTCGGCTTAGTTTTAATTCCCTCAATGACGGGTATATTTTCACCCGTCTTCTTTCCTACCAAATAACCTAAAACTGCGTAAAATGAGGAATCTACTTTTTTTAGCTCTGGCACTTGCACTAAGAAGTTTCCAATTCGATTTTCATCTAAATGAAGCCCTGCTCGCGGAACTCTTCCTGTTATTGCTGCGCAAATGTCTAAAAAGTCCCCATGCCTATTTGTTCGTGCCCCTAAAACACTATTTGAATAGGCGATTGCATTTGATTCTGCCCAGACTATATCGTCGCCAAGCTTAGGTACATCCGGAAACACATAAGGCGTACAAGTAAAGATTGGTTTTGCTCCCATCTCCTCAAATGCTTTTGCCAAACGATCGGCGTTTTTCGCAAAGGTAGCATCAATCCCCTGTGACTTCCATCTTTTCCTGTCAACAGATATGGCGTTCAAAGTTGTTGGAACAGATACTTTTGCACTATGTTCCGCTAATGACTCAATCACCTTTAAACTTCCTTGACCAGTATAAATACATCCTCCGATATGGACATGTGAAATATCAATCAACTCTGTAGCACCTTGAATTTCAGCTATTCTTAAAAGAATTTTCATGGCAATTTGCTTTGCCTTTCCTTCTTTCCCGTCCAACATCTGCTGGTCTAAATCTGAAAGTTTTACTGTAGCCAACATGGAACCCTTCCTTTCTACATTATTGATACAGTTCTACTTTTCCGTCTTTAAGAAGGACCGCTTTTTTTGCCAAAACCGCTTCAGCAAAATCATCATCGTTTAACAAAATAATTGGAATACTCAAGTCAAAAAACTCCTTACATACGATAACTCCAAGTGAAATGATTTCATCGGCTTTATTCAACAATATCCCTGCTGGCGCAGTTCCTGAAACAATTGCGTCTAGTAATACTGGACTTCCAGTACTAGAACCCTTTCCCCGAGGCATCACCAATATTTTTGAAACCAAACTTCTCCCTAAGAGGGAATGGTGCTGATCCACAATTACTCCTGTATCTGGATCGTAACCACCCCAGAAGCTTAACATTTCATGTGTCCCTTCCACTAATCCTTGTGCTTCTCCTTCCACTAACACTTTCCCCTTGACTACAACTCGAACCAACTTCTCCAATTCCATACTCAACCTCCCAATGTAAACTTTACTTATTGTGTTTTATATTCACTAGTTGTATTTACTTGTACTTTTTTCACAATTTCTTTATTGTTCAATGAACTGGCTTCAGCCAAAGTCATACGTTTCCGGTGCGATAACGAGAGAAACCAGCAATCCTATAAAATATAAACCTGCTCAAATATAAAGTGTTACATCTAATCCGTATTTGCCTTCAGTGGATTTTTATGATAAAACTGTACCAGAAGAAACCTTCTGTACAAAACCAACCTTAACCACCACTATCTTGATAGGATTATCATATATTTAAAAAACGTAAAATAGATGCGCGCTATTTTACGCTTACCTTGTAAACTGTGTTTCTGCTGGTCAATTTCAATTTACAAATACTCATCCGTAAAGAGGTAAGCGTAAAATAATTCCCACCTCTCACTTTTTACTATCCTACCAATATAGCTATATAACGAAAGTTAAATCTCGCGGTAAAAGGGCGGTAATACATTTAGTATTACCGCCCAATCACCAATAATTCTGATTGGCTATACCCAGAAGCTTTTGTGCATAAAGAAGTAAAAACAATAATTCATCCTGAATTATTAGCCGATGTAGTAAGGACATTCATAACTTTATGTTAAACGAGAATTGCATCCCTTTACTACTACGTTTAGCTCTAAGCAGTGTACTTTCTCGGCCTCCCCTCTTTAAATTCAGGATCCAGCCTCGCTATTGCTTTGCCTTCCTACCTCCGTTCGACTATCATATCTCTTTCAAACTCCGCAAAGTCTAACATGACTCTATAGATTAATCGTCCTGTTGCCGTGTCTTCAACCAGCCCCATATTTAAAACATGAATCTTAATTCCTCTTTCAAATAACTCCTTGATTGTATTAATTCCATCAAGTGTTGATCTGGCAAAACGATCTAAATGTGTCGTCCTTTTTTAACGACTCGAGTATTTTGTTAAATTCCGGTCTATCTCCAGTAAATTTATCTTTGAATACATTCCCACCTCCTTTTTGCTACAATTGGGATTGGGGTAACATTAATTTGGATGTGCAAAATAGCACTTAAAATAAGCGTAAATTACCTCCTAAAGTTACACCGATGACGCTCATATTGCCACTTAAGACGTTGAAAAATTGGAGGAGTTCGTCCGGGCTAATTTTTCGGGTGAATCTTCCCACTTTTGTTTGAACCAAATTGCAATTCTGTCTTTTTCTATAATTGCAATGGGTACTGCATAGAAATTTCATTAAATAAACATAATCATATTAAATTTCCCATCACAAGCTTTCAGCGACATGTGCTCCTTCGCTAATTGCATCATGCAATCGTCTGGGGGCAACACTGTCTCCTATTTGGTACAGTTTAATTTCAGGAGCTGCTGATTTAATATTTTCATACAGGAGATTATCCCCTACTTCAAAACCAACTAACACGACGAATTCATCATTGTCTTTTATTATTCTCTCATCATTCGTCCACATATCTCTCATAACAAGCTGTCCATTCGGTTTCACAGTTAATTCCTTACTAGGGAGGTGTATAATATTATTTTTTCCTAGAAGGCTATACATCTCAGCTTTTCTCATATCATCCAATTTATCGCTAACGGACCAATGCGGTGTTGCGATTTCTACTTTTTCAGCCCCCGCTTCCGCCGCGAAAATAGCTACACTTGAACCACGATAAACCCCTTCACGGTCATAGACAATTACTTTCGTATTGGAAGTGATAGTAATCTTTCCACCTAATACGTCTACTTCTGAAACAACATTGCGGATTGTTTGAGCCTCTTTCAGGAATGGATTCAAATAATTGGAACCAGTTGCTAGTACTACCACATCTGGATTAAATTCCAGAATATTTTCCACCGTTACGTTAATGTTCCTGTGCGTTTTAATTCCAAGTCGTGTTAACTCTTCTTCCAGCCATTTTACATGCAATCCATAATGCGGCCTCTCTTTGGTAGCCGAAGTAAATAATATTTTTCCACCCAACTGTCCGGATTTTTCCAAAAGGATGACTTCATTTCCTCTTGTAGCTGAAACGCGTGCAGCCTCCATACCGGCAGGGCCTCCGCCTACAATCACGATTTTTTGTTTTTGTCTGACCGGTGTTATATTATAGAGGGAATCGTTTGCAATAGCAGGATTCACCGTGCAAATCATAGGAATTCCTGAATATAATCGCCCAATGCATCCCTCACTGCAGGCAATACATGGGCGAATTCTCGAAAACTCTCCCAGTTCAGCCAGTTTTGGCATGTCTGGATCTGCAATTAGTGCCCTAGTTAATCCAACTAAATCACATTTTTCTTGCATTAGTGCTTCTTCCGCTTGAAATGGGTCAAGAATTCGACCAGCAACCAATACGGGAACGGAAAGATGTTCCTTCATCCTTTTAGCAAGACTATTAAACATCCCGCGTTCAAAAGTATCTCCAGGTACTACAGCCGCCTGTGCTTTATAAGTTGCACCTGTGCCTCCATTAATATTAAACAAATCGATACAACCTAGTTGATCCAACCTTTTTGCAATTTTCAACATATCTTCTTGATCGAGTCCCAGTGCATCTGTCATAGGGTCTCCAGTCATACGGAAACTAATGATAAAATCATCAGATACCGCAGCCCTAACAGCTTCAATCACTTCAATGCTGAATCGTATTCTTCCTTCAAAATCCCCGCCATAACGGTCGGTACGGTTATTTAATTTCGGACTCCAAAACTGTTCAATGAGATGTCCCCCAAAGGAAGTAACCTCAATCCCATCCCATCCACAGTATTCCAGTCGTTTCGCAACGTCCGAAAAAGCCTGGACAATAGGGGGGATTTCATCCGTACGCATGACATGTGGAATCTCATTGTGAACACCTTCCGGGATTGATGATGGAGCGAAAATTGGTTTTCCATCAATAACAGATGTAGCACGTCTTCCCATATGGGTTGCTTGAGAAATAAGTAACGCACCATGGGCATGTACACGGTCAGCAAGGTCCTTCAAAGCTGGTTCGTTTCGTTCATCCCAAAGACTGATGGAACCATAAGAAGCAGAAGACTCTTTTTGAACGGAAGCAGAACCAAATGTCATGATGAGTCCTGCTCCACCTACCGCCTTCTGTTCATGATAACGGATATGTTCTTCATTCAATAAACCATTCGTTTCCCATCCTGTTGCATGCGCTGTGGAAACGATTCGGTTCTTCACCTCTTTTTTACCGATTTTTAAAGGACTAAATAATTTCTCTAATTTGGTTTCCTTCATAATATTTATCATTGTGTATTCCCCCTTATAAAAATAAATTAATTGGTGATGAAGCAGTCCCGTTTTGGTCCACCGCAAACACTTAATTACAGAAATCCACAGTCAATCTTGAAGAAATGGGCTGATATCTATAAGGAACGAAGTTCGGTCGAACGTGTGAACGCCTATCTCAAGAGGTATTTTCTATTGGTTAAGATTTATCATTGTACAGGGAAGAAAGCTAAAGTTCATTTCGACTTGGTTATATTGTTTACAATACCTGCAAACTAGCAGTTGGTAGACTTACTAAACTTCACCTAACCGTAGCATAATCAGCCATTTCATTCGTCTTTTTAAGGAATTATTAAAATTCTGTTTCACTATGATTTTTTTAAAGTACGGATTATGAAATTGATTCATACGAGAATGTTTTAAGTTATAGCTAAATCCGCATCCTAGATTTCTCGCCTTTTTTAGATACAGTTCGCTGCACATGGGTCGATGATGTCCCCGCACTCCATTGTCCCATGCTCCGAATCAACAAAGTAATAATCAATTCCTTCAAAAGCACTATCGAAAACTCTCTTATATTGCGGTCAATGGCTAGAATTTCGTCTGTTCCACAAAGGTTCTCCCTTTCTAATTAATATTTTTCCTCGGTGCGAAGCTATCCTTCTGCTGATTACTAATTTTGTTCATGGAACTAGCTTGCGTTAAACTCATATTCTTTGTTTCTGGGGCCATGAATGTAGAGACTAAAAATCCAATGAAAAACAATGCCCCACAAATATACAACGTAGATGACAAACCATAATTCGCCAAAAAGGACGGGAAGAAAAACGTACCAATGGCCGAGGCGATACGACTTACTCCTGTAGTAAAGCCCACTGCCGTACCCCGAATATGGGTTGGGAAAAGCTCATTCGGATAGATCCATTGATGAATTCCCATCCCAGTATTAAACGTTCCGTAGATGATAAAGAGAATGAGGATAAAAACAAATGACACATTCAATCCGGAAGTTGCTCCTAGTACAAATAAAGTGATAGACGATACTAAAAATGGCCAAATGAGCGTAGGTCTTCTTCCATATTTTTCAACAAAATAAAGGGCAGGAAGCAAGCCCGCAAGATAGACGATATTAATGACCGCCGATCCTAGATATTCCCTCGTTCCATTGGCAAAGCCAAATTGTGAAAGGATCTCAGGGATATAAGTTCCTATCGCAAAGGTGGGAACGACTTGAAGCGACCAGAAAACTGCCACGAAAATCGTCCATTTCCCATAACCATTTCGAAAGATATCGAGAAATTTGGTTTTCTTCTCACTCTCTGGTTCTTCCGACATGACAACATGATCCCCGTAAATTTTCCGAACAATAGCGTTTGCTTCTTTTTCCCTTCCTTTGTTAGCCAGCCAACGAGGGGATTCTGGCATATTTAAACGTGCGATAAGCAAGATAAGTGCTGGGATAGCACTGCTTAAAAGCATCCATCTCCAGCTTGTATCACCGATGGATAGCATAAAGTAACCAACCAAAAAGGAAATGGCGTAACCTGTATACCAGAGTCCAACGAGCCCCCCAAGTAAGGTGCCACGATTTTTTTTTGGTGAAAATTCCGCCATTAAGGTTCCTGCAATGGGATAATCTGCCCCTACTGCAACACCTAAAATAAATCGTAAAATGACCAACTGCATGGGATCATTGACATAAAACTGAAGAATCGACGCAAGAGCAACGATAATCAAATCGATGATAAACATCCTCTTCCGGCCAATAAGGTCTGTAAGATAGCCTCCCAACACCCCACCAAAAAACATCCCCACAAGAGTTGCCGTTCCAATTAGACCCATGACGGTTAAAGACATATCGAATTGAGGCCGCATGACAGCAAGTGCTACCGCAATAATTCCGAGAATATACCCATCGAGGAATGCACTCCCACCGGTATAAGTAAACATTTTAAAATGGAACCTACTTAAAGGCATTTCTTCCATTGTGCGGACTTTATTCATAAATTCCCTCCTCATGTTGTAACGATTATAGCCGTTCTTGGTTTTTTGACCTTACTTACGATTTTAGTTAATATCATATCGGCAAAAGGCGAGCTTGCTAACACATTACCCATTGCTAATATAACCGCTATCTGTGTTGTGAAAGACAACAAATCCCAAAAGCCATTCCCTCAGTCCAACGTCGGATTAAGGAAGTTTTCTCCTTCTACAAGCATTGCTAGTAGTAAAGTTAGTGTTAAACCAATCGCAAATACAAATGGGTCGGGTGTGTACTTTCTCATTAATTCGGTGAAAAATGCGATTTTCCTATTAATATTCCATTCATCTACTTTACTAATTAAATAACCTGAGACACTTTTAATTTTGAATGATAAAGGTAAGTACCCTTTTTTGAAATGCTTCTTTAGTAGCCTAATTTCTATTTCAGAATTCGTTTTCTAGCCAATATTTGAGAAACACCAAACGATTGACTCCATAATCATCCCCTTCTACTTTCGATACAATTGTTAGCTTCTCTTCTCCGATTTTATTTACGAGAACAAAATTTAAGCAAGTTTCTTTCGTTTATTCTGTTAGATATAGTTTGTCCATAGATCTATAAATAAGGTATTCTTAAACCGTCTTCCTTAGAACAACGGATAGGCTATACTAAGTTACAAAACCCCATTGAACTACAGATTATAAACCTTAGAAATTTGTTCAAACAGGCTTGTTCAATGAATGGAGATGAATTATTATGTTTTTTGGGTATGCTCGTGTCAGTTACACGATCGCATCTTCCAACACTAGATCATTTTCTGCAAATCGTTCCACACGTAGTGACGTCAAATCTAGCGTTTCATATGTCCCTCTACAAATTAACTCAGCCAATCCAAGCCCTACCCCAGGCGCTTGCTGCATTCCATGCCCGCTAAATCCAAGTGCAACAAAGTAACCTTTCATTAATGGATGTTCACCGATAATGGCATTTTGATCCACCGTATTATAGTCATACATTCCAGCCCAACCCGATTCCAATTTGAGACTTTCGAAATTCGGAACACGGTGCGCCAAGATTGGCCATAAATGATCGAATGATGATCGCTTCCAATTAAAATCCATACCCGGTTTTACATCTTCCGAAAATCCGGCTACTACTTTATCCCCTTCGTGACGGAAATAGACACCTGTCGGATCAATTGTAAGCGGTAACATTTTTTCTAATTTTTTAGTGAAATCAAAGATGTACATTTGACGTTTCAGTGGTACAACCGGTAATGGCAATCCAATCGCTTCGCTTAACTCAGCTCCCCAAGCACCTGCACAGTTAATAACAATCGGTGCGGAATAATTTGTCCCATCAACTAATTGAACACCGTTCATTCGTCCACCTTCCGCCGTTAATGAAGCGACCTCTGCAGAAATATACTCTACTCCCATTGCTTGCGCGTTTTTACGATAAGCTTGCATGACAGAGTACGGATCAAGATAACCATCCTCTCTACAGAACAATCCTCCTGCAAGGTCACCCGTTTCCAGTTCAGGAATAATACTCAATAGGTCCTTGGACGAAAGTATTTCAGAAGGAACACCAAGCGCATTTTGCAACGCTAGTTGTTTTGCAAATGAAGGTAACATCCGCTCAGTTGCTAAAAATAAATAACCCCGTTGTTTGAAACCAATTTCAGCTTTTTCCCCGTCAACTGCCATGTCATCTGCAAAGTTTTTATATACTTCCAAACTGAAGCGACTTAATTGAATATTGATGGACGTCGAATATAATTGTCTAAAACCGCCTGCACTTCGGGCTGTTGATGAATATTCGTACGTTGGATCTTTTTCAATAACGAGAATGCTCCCTTCGAAACCATTCTTACGTAAAGAATAAGCCGTACTCGACCCCATTACTCCCCCACCAACAATGATAATATCTGCTTTTTTCATGTTATATTCCTCCCTCGAAAATAGTAGTTGACCTAAAAAAATGTATACTTAAAACTTCTTTAGCTATTTTATGATAAATCAACAGGAACTCTAGCTTTATTTATGCTCGCTTTATCGTAAAAATATTTTGCAACGACAATATCAACGACGGCAAGTCAGACCGTTTTACATTTGCTTTCTCTTCACTTCGATTGTACAGATAGATTGTTTCAATTTTCCTCACTGCTAGAGTGGCTTCGCAAAGTCCCCTCGCTCGTTCCCCGACTTAACATCCGAAAGCGAACAAACCCATTACTCACCTTTTTCCCAAGGTCTTTATTGGTAGGTACAACTGTCACATACTTTAGACCCGTTGCATGTAAACCTTCCGAAACTGATGACATAACGACTTCGGAATTTTCTTGCTAAACAGAAGAATTGTCCGAATTGGCGTATCCATATTTGACGCGGAGAACTGTTTCAAAGCCACTTCGACACATTGTGAAATTTCTTTCATATCCACTAAATTCATTTGATTTGTCCCACTCAACACCACATATGATTTTCCTCTCATCAACTGAATTAGCCTTTCTTCTATTATACTTTCATAGTTTCTAAAGAAAACGTTCAATGTGCACAATGTTCTGATATAATAATGAGTAGTAAGTGTTCTGAAAATAGGGATAATTATAAATACTTAATTAAAGTAAGGTGGGATTGAATTGCAAGTCATTGGGCACTATGCACAATCAATCGTTGAACAGTTTTCTTCAATATTAGAAATCCCGATTAGTATTACGGATAATACTGGAATGATTATTGGAAGTACGGACAATAAACGACTTGGTTCACATCACATCGTTTCTGCGGAAGTTACTAAGTCTGGAAAAATCATGTTTTTCTCGAAAGAACTAACAGCTGGACTAGTCAACGTCTTACCAGGAATTGCTGCCCCCATAAGCTTCCAACAGGAAACAGTTGGTGTACTCGGCTTGATAGGAGACCCAGCAACAGTTGAACGGTACGTACAATTTGTCCAATCCCATATCGAAATGCTTCTTATGGAAAAGTTCCGTTCTAAAACAGTTGCCTCCCAAATGGAAATGATGCGAGATTTCATTCACCGTCTTCTCAGTTATCAAGATGAAGGGGATTATAGAAGAATTCAAAACTACTGTGAAATGCATGGTTTTGCACTAGGGGTATCGAGGCGCTGTTTTTTATTGGATATACCATTCGTAATTGCTCAATCTCCTTCTATCGAAATTACGCAAGCGTTTAACCAAACAGAACAGGATCTTTTCTTATGCTTAACAAAGTTATTTATTGATAATGAACAAGATATCGTTGCCCCCTTAACTACAGGTCAATGGCCTATTTTAAAACATGTCAATTCAGACGATATGACTTCAACAAAAAAAAGATTAGATTATACATCCGATACGTTGAGAATGTTCTTAGAAAACAGAGATTTAGACAGCAAGTTTATGTTGTCATATAGCGACTCTTTCTCAACAATCGGGGGACTCCTACAGTCCTATGAACAATCAAGAAAAGCTTTGGCGATTGCCAGAATGAACAACTTTCAACAATTAATTGTTTCCATCGACGATTGGAATCTACTATCCCTTGCCCTAGTAGAGGAAATCAAACTACCTGCTAAACAGACACTTAATAATTACATTGAAAAGCTAAGCCTTCATTCAAATGGGGCTGCACTCATCGAGAGTTTCCTTGTTTATTGCGAAGAACAATTGAACATGAGCCAAGCCGCAAGGAAACTGTACATTCACCGCAACACTCTGTTATACAGATTGCAGCAACTGCAACTATTATTGAATATCGATTTGCATTCATTCAAACAATGCACGCTCCTTTACTTGGCCTTAAAACAACATGAACATGTCAAGAAGTTCCGGAAACTCACTCTACAGTAAGTTTGTATTGATGATAATATAGGTTGAACTAAAGAATCCCTTATAACTAAACCTTTTTCTTTTTTAACGGGTACCTATTTGACAAGGTTTTTTCGAATGGAATAAATGAATTCTCGCATATTTTTCCTGTGCAACTTTGTGAATGTAACACCTTTTGATTCATCGGACCATTTTAAATATCCATTAACGGCAATCAAAACCCATCTACCCATCTCCAATATACGTTTAACAAAATTCAACAGGATCTAATTTTATTTATCAGAAGTCTTTTTATGGACGATGAAAATGATATTATCGCACCGTTAAATGCCGACCAATGGATTGTCCTAAAACATGTAAATATGAGGAATGCAAGGGGTTTGATGAAAAAGCTAGACTATGCCTTCCATTCTTTAAAACGTTTCGTAGAGTCAAGGAATTTGGACAGCCCTATTAAAATATCCTACGGGAATTGCTATTCGACAATTGAAGGGGTCATCCATTCTTATGAACAGTCACGCAAAGCATTAGCAATCGCTAAACGGAATCAGTTTACAGAATCAATCATTTCCATTGAGGACTGGAAACTATTATCCCTTGCTCTTATTGAAGAAACAGAACCTCCCGCAGGCAAACACTCGATCAGTATGTTGAGAAGCTAAGCAATCATGCAAATGGTGCGGCGCTTATCGGCAGCTTCATCGTTTATTGTGAGGAAAAATTGAACATGAGCCAAGTAGCGAAGAAATTATTCATTCATCGCAATACACTTATATAAAGGCTCTAGCAAGTACAAGAATTATTAAATATCGATTTTCAATCATTCCATCAGTGCATACTCCTCTACTTAGCTTTAAAACAACATGAAAACATGAGTTATAAGATTCTCCATGCGATTAAACTACGGTGAAATAGGACAGAAAGCCGCCCTCCTCAGACTTCAAGGATAGGCGGCTTTTTCACAAACAATCAGTTGTTATCAATTTGAGCTCTTTGGAGTTTCCCACTGTAATCAACATAGACGGATTTCCACTCTGTATATACGTCCAGGGCAGCTTCACCGGAGTCCCTATGTCCATTCCCTGTTCCTTTCGTTCCTCCGAATGGCAGATGGATTTCAGCTCCCGTCGTACCCGCATTAATGTACACAATACCAGTATCTAAATCACGCATTGCTTGGAAGGCGCGATTGACATCCGCGGTGAAAATTGCACTGGACAAACCGAACTCTACGTTGTTATTCACTTCGATTGCTTCTTCCAAACTATTCACGGAAATAATGGATAACACGGGTCCAAATATTTCTTCCTTCGCAATCCGCATCTCCGGCGTCACATCTGTAAAGATAGTAGGCGCATAGAAGTTTCCGCTTGCTAGCTCATTTTCAGTCACAATATGACCACCTGCAAGAAGTGTTGCCCCTTCTTCCTGTCCGATTTTCACATACTCATCAATTTTCTCAAGGGACGAACGATTGATGACTGGACCAACTTTTACCGATTCATCCAATCCATTCCCAAGCTTCAATTCTCCAATTCGGTCTACAAGCTTTTTCTCAAGTTCAGCTTTCACAGCCTGATGAACTATAATTCGGCTCGTTGCTGTACATCTTTGTCCACTTGTTCCGAATGCACCCCATAAAATACCATCAACAGCGAGATCCAAATCGGCATCTTCCAAAACAGTGACAGCATTCTTACCGCCCATTTCAAGAGATGTCCGTTTCAGAAGTTCACCCGCACGACCATTGATCGCTTTCCCTACCTCATTGGAACCCGTAAAGGAAATTAAATCGATATCGGGATGTTCGACCATTGCATTTCCGACTAAACTTCCTGATCCGTTTACCAAGTTTAGTAGCCCCATCGGTAGACCCGCCTCTTCATAGATTTTGGCAAACTCATGGGCGATGATTGGCGTTTCTGTCGCAGGTTTCCAGACAACTGCATTACCTGACACGAGTGCTGGTAGTGACTTCCATGATGCAATGGCAATCGGGAAATTCCAAGGTGTAATGAGCCCCGCAACCCCGATTGGGACACGGACGCTCATGGCAAATTTATTGCGCAGTTCAGACGGAATCGTATCCCCGTAAAGCCGACGTCCTTCCCCTGCCATATAAAATGCCATATCGATGGCTTCTTGTACTTCCCCTCTTGCTTCGTCAATCACTTTACCCATTTCAATCGTCAGAAGTTGGGCCAACTGCTCTTTTCGCTCTTTCAATAGAAAAGCGACTTTGTATAAATATTCCGCACGTTCAGGAGCTGGAACGAGTCGCCAAGACTTTTGTGCTTGTTTCGCTGCATGGACTGCACGATCCACATCTTCTTTTGTAGATTGTGTCACTTCTCCAATTACTTCGCCGTTTGCGGGATTCAAAATCGGTACAAACTTGCCTGAAGATGATTGGCTCCACTCGCCGTTAATGTAGTTAAGATATTTTTGCATGTCAATTTCCCCATTCTTTAATGTAATCACTTCGGATAATTTTTGCATGTCAATTCCCCCCATTTTTTAATTTAATAATCTTCCAGTTTAGTAGTTGACTACTTGTAAATTTTGCTTAATCCTAGTAATAGCCTCAAATAATCTATCAGAAGGAACAAATAAAGACATTCGGAAATACCCTTCCCCCGAGGGACCAAAGGCATTGCCCGGCGAAAGGATCACGCCTGCCTGCTCCAATACTTTCGTTACAAATTCAGTAGAGGTATGACCTTTTGGAACCGGTGCCCAGATGAAAAAACTGCCCTTTGGAGGATCGACATCTATCCCGATGGACGCTAGCCCCTCCAATGCAACGACCATCCGTTCCGCATAGACATTGTTATGCTTTGTGATACAGCTTTGATCACTGTTCAATGCAAAGGCGGCAGCTTTTTGAATCGGTGTGAATTGTCCGGTATCCGTGTTGCCTTTCAAAACGGAAAGTGCCTTGATGATTGCTTTGTTTCCAACGACATATCCAATCCGAAATCCGGTCATATTATACGTTTTTGACAATGAACCGAATTCAACAACACTGTCTTTTGCCCCATCTACTTGAAGGATACTAGGCGCTTTATATTCTCCAAAAGTAACCATATGATAAGCGGAATCATGTGCAACCGGGATCTGATGTTGATGGGAAAACTCAACTGCACGCTCAAAAAATTCAAGTTCCACTGTAGCTGAAGTAGGGTTTCCGGGATAATTTAAAAACATCAGTTTCGAACGTTCAATAATGTCAGCTGGTATTTTGCTGAAGTCTGGTTCGAAATTATTTTCTTTGACTAATGGCATCTCATAATAACGCCCGTTTGCCAGTAAAGTGGCCATTCGATATACTGGATAGCTCGGATCCGGAATTAACACATAATCGCCTGGATCGATTAGTGTAGGTACAATATGGGCAATCCCCTCTTTCGACCCAATCAATGCCAAAACTTCCGTTTCAGGATCAAGCTCTACATCGTATTGACGTTTATAGAAATCCGCAACAGCTTGCCTAAACAATTCAGTGTTGAACTTGAAAAATTGACAAAGAATGATTTTAAAGGTACTTTAAAAGAGTCTGATTTTTCTCTTATCCGTCACGAAAAATTGCTCAATACAGAAAATGTTGTTTTGAATTTTACAGATAAAGCAATCAGCCGACTTGCTGAACTTGCATTTGAAGTGAATGATGATACAAAGAATATCGGTGCAAGACGTTTACATACAATTTTGGAAAAATCACTCGAAGAACTATCGTATGAAGCGGCTGATATCGGACCGAAAACAATCAAAATAACACCAGAGTATGTCGATGTATAACTAAAAGATATCGCGAAAAATAAAGATTTATCACAGTATATAATTTAATTGAAAATTTTAAATTCATCTGATGATCATAAACATTTAGAGTGTTATTTAGTGAGAAGCAACTATTATTAGGAGGAAAAAGCAAATGAATTTATTATCAAAAACACGTGAAATTAATGCAATGCTACAAGAATCAGCAGGGAAAACAGTGAATTTTAAGGAAATGGCCGAGAAGCTTAGTTCTGTTATCGACTGTAATGCTTTCATCATAAGCAGAAAAGGGAAATTACTCGGTCTAGAAATACATCACCAAATTGAAAATGAACGCATGAAGCAAATGCTCATAAATCGCAAATTCTCTGAAGCATATACAAACCGCTTGTTTGAAGTGAGAGAGACTTCTTCTAACTTGGATGTGGACAGCAAGCATACTGTCTTCCCGATTGAAAATCGTGAATTATTAAATGAGGGCTTGACGACGATTGTTCCAATCATTGGCGGCGGTGAGCGTCTTGGTACGCTAATCTTGGCAAGACTTAAAGATGATTTCCAAGACGATGATTTAATCCTTGCTGAATATGGTGCGACTGTTGTTGGAATGGAAATTCTACGTGAGAAAACAGAGAAAATTGAAATCGAAGCACGTAGTAAAGCAGTTGTTCAAATGGCTATCAATTCACTTTCATTTAGTGAACACGAAGCGATTGAGCACATTTTCCATGAGCTTGATGGCAATGAAGGTCTACTAGTAGCATCTAAAATTGCTGACCGTGTAGGTATTACACGTTCTGTAATCGTAAATGCGCTTCGTAAACTAGAAAGTGCTGGCGTCATTGAATCTCGTTCCCTAGGAATGAAAGGGACATATATCAAGGTCCTTAATAATAAATTCCTTGAAGAACTTGAAAAACAAAAATCATAAATATGTAATAGATATGTTGAACAAATGAATTCCTATATAAACTAAGCGAAGGCGACTTATAAGGGGAGCCGAAGCCCTAATAATGTGGCGGCGAAGCGCGTATGCGGCAGCTTCAAAACTTGTACTTTCTTATCTTTTAAAAAAGAGCAGTTGAAAGCGTCCTGAGTCCCTAACGTTTCATGAGGGGACTGCATGGATGATTCTTTCATACTCCCTTTGATAATCTGAAAGTGATTTCTTAGGCATTATTATCTGCCCCTTTAGCTACTTCTCTATTGGCACGGATTAGTGTGCTTTTAGAAATCCCTGTAATTTCTTCTACTTGCGTATAGGAATTCACTTCCAATAGCTGTAAAGCGTGTGCTACTTGCTTTTTAGTGAATTTCTTCGGTCTACCTTCACGGAAATCAGGATTCTGCTTCGCAATGGTTTTCCCCTCTGCTAATCTTTCAACTATCATATCCCTGTCAAATTCCGCAATGGCTGATAACATTCTTAAAATTAATCTGCCCTATGATGTATCCTCTACAAGTCCCAAATTTAATATGTGAACCTTGATTCCTTTTGAAAGCAATTCTTTGATTAGATTTACCCCATCTTCTGCCGATCTGCCAAACGGTCTAGTTTTGTAACTACCAATATATCCCCTTTTTTCAGCAATGAAAGTAACTCTACAAATTGGGGACGATCAGATTTAGTTCCAGTGAATTTCTCGGAATAGATTTTGTCGCAACCTTCACTTTTCAACGTCTGCAGCTGTAACTCTAAATCTTGTGATGCTGTACTTACGCGACCATAACCATATTTCATATGTATTTGCCCTTTTTTTTACGATCTAATTATGACTCTTAGTTATGACACCGCTTGATGCCTTGATTGTCACTTTAAGAGGTAATTTGCGCTTATTTTAAGCGTTATTTTGCACAACCAAATTTAAAATCCAGCTTACAGCTTGGATAAGTGATTTTATTGTTTAGAAAAGGCGTCCCTTGAAATGCAAAATAGCACTTCAAACAGGTGCAATTTACTGATTAAAGTGACAATCGTGAGATGAGAGCAAAAATCCGTTTTAGCGATGTATTAGTAGTTCATGACCTTATTAGGTTTGGTCGAAACAAGGAAGTGATACGCGATGAATGGAAATCTCTGATTGACGAAGAAATCGATGTAGTCGTTTTGAATATGCCTATTCTTGATACTCGAAAGTACAAGGAACTCGAAGGAATAGGCCAGTTAGTTTCAGATATCGTTTTTACGCTACTCTTATGGATGGTGGATGATGATCGCCAACGGATTCGCACTGCACAACAAAAAGGAATTGCGATTGCTAAGCAACAAGGGAAATATCGTGGGGGCAAGAAAAGATATCATGAAGGTGCTACTGTAAAAGATAAAGTTATTTATGAAAGCGTTGTGCAACTACTTTCGGAAAACAAGAGCATCGTAGATATACATCGTGAAGTTGGAATTTAGAGGAATACAATTTATACGATAAAAGCAGATTTATAATCGTTGAATAATTTTAAATATCAATCCGGTTCATTCAAAAGAGCACCCTTTCTAGAATACTCGTATTAAACAATATGCACTCTTGCTAATTCAGGTTTAATATGTATTGACATAATATTAATATCTGTAATTCTATCATCAAAAACCTCCCATCTATTCATGATGGATTCATGAAACGGATCACCTTTTACTTTAGAGATAACATCAATCCGAAAAAATTCCATATCTCCATCAACTTTCCAATATTGCTCATAGCCATCATATTTAGCCTCCAAGATTTCTTTTACTGTTTGACCATCTACAATATACTCTTGGACTTTTTTCAACTGGATTATAGCCAACACTCCCCCTTTAAAAATTTGAAACAATAAACTTTGGTCCTGAAAAAGTACCACTAAGCAAAAAAAGGAATAACACCTCAATATCCGAGGTAATTAAACCTTTTGCTTTTTTTGTATAATATCTAAGGACCGCATAGCCTTTCCAAACCTATTACGGAGAATTGTTATTTTTTCTTTTTTATTTGATTTTTATTATTTTTATTTTCCTCATCGATTGAAGAGTTTTCGTTGTTATGGATTGCTTCTTCCTTTTTTACAGTAGCTGCTGAAATTGGTGTAGAACTTTTACTATCCTTACTAACAGGAGAATCTGTTAGTTTCCCGCTTACCTCGTCCTTTTTACTGACAGCTGATTCTGGTTTGTTTTTCTCTCCTTGTACAGTGAGGGAACCTGTGCGTTTTTCGCGAATTTCTTCCTTTTTGTCCTCCGCCGCCATTATGCTTTCAATATCAGGATTGCCTTCCACGATCAAAATAGAGCTTTCTGTAATATCTTCTACGTGCCCTACTGTGTCTTGGTTAACTAGTTTCCCTGCTGAGATTGCTGAAGGGACAGAACGCTCAATCCGAGCTTCTTCTTTTCTAATGGTATCCTGTACCTGTTTTGTTTCTTGAATTTTTCTCTTGCCTATAATTATCTCTTCAACAATTATAGGTCTTTTCGTTACTTCTATTCTTTCTTCCATAATGGGGATGCGAATAATCTCATCCTCTCTAAAAGGACTGCCATCTAGCTTTCCATCTATGACAGGACGTCGCTCTACATATACTTCTTCTCGAAATAGTGGAACATGAACGGTTCTCTGTTCTTCCACTACTTCTTTACGGAGCTGCAATTCTCCAACTTGGATATTCTCTTTTGTAATTTCAAGTTGTTCTTCATGGAGTCGGACTGCTCTTGAGTTTTCAGTTTCATATTGTGTTTTATAGACAGGACTGTCGTAAGTTGTATTCGTATCAACAAGCAACATTATTTTCCCCTTATTTATTTCCTCTTCACACTGGTTTGCTGTATATTTTGGCAAGCCCCTTTCAATTAGCCTGCCGGACAGGGTATTAGCCTGTGTACGGCCCATTCCTCCTGACAACATGGAAAAATAGCTGTTTATCATAACACCTGCTATAGTACTCACTTGTTGATCTGCCTCTACCATGACTCCGGTGCGAGAAGTGACTAATGGAATGGCACTTTTATTTTCTGCTACCACCATGATATCTGTATCACGATGCCCCTGACGTTTCAATCCTTCAATTGCATACAAGACTTCATCATCTGAATTAAAGCTCCCAACAATTCGTTTTTCCACATTTATCATCCTTCCAAAATATACTACATATGAAAAGTAATAACATTCACATGTATTAGGTATCTACCCGAGAAATCTTCACTTGAAACAACTAAAAATTGAGTAATTTAATATTTTATAATATTCAACCAAAAATATCCCCCTTTCTAAAGCTAAACTTGAAATGAAAAAATACGCAGCATTAGATCTTTCACAAATATATTAAAACACTTTCCAAACGTTCACTCGTGTATTTGCGGCTACTCGATCAGAATTATAGACTCCCAGATTTGACTACAGTATAAGTGATTTCATATCGACTCAATGTCATCTTATTATTCCCCTTTGTATATTAGTCTATCTCGTTTTTCGCAACATTCATTTTACCTATAATAAGTTTTAGGTATACTTAAAATAATCTGACTTTTCGCGCATAATTCTTTGTGATGACATGCAAATCGTGTAAAATAAAGTACAAACACAGATTATTAGTGAATATATTGTCTGAATTTGGTTAATTGACAGATGTCCACTATTATAAGACTATTCATAAAAATGAGGGGACGATGCTCACATGGATCTTTTGACAAAAGATTTGCTCATCAGCTTTCTATTTATCCTACTAGCTCTCTTTTTATTACAAATCTTACATATGGCATCCTATGCTTACCGTTCAATAGAATTAAAAAGTTGGCAAATCTCTTTATTCCCTATTGTCTCTCTTGTATTGTTTATGGTATTTCCGATATATGTAAACGAGAGTAGTTTTTGGAATTTAAGCTCTGTTCCATTTATTTTAGGTGGTCTATATGGTGGTTATAAACTAGGATTGATACAAATAGGTATTGCTCTTCTTATTCGTTTCTCCTTGGGAGGAATAGGTTTTTATTCAGCATCTGTATTAATAATTATTATCGGAATTGCAGCCTGCATCCTTTCCAAATATTATTTGAAAATGAATTTGAAGCAAAAACTTTTACTTTCAGTGACATTATTGTTCATTGGCATGACCATTGGTCTATCATTGGAATTCATTTTTCCCCAAGATAATATAACAGGTTTGTTTCTCACGGAGTTTTATATTATTAATATGTTGGGTATTATTATTTCAACGATCATTTGGGAAGGAATTCGTACTTATTCTAGTTTATTACAAAACTTGATTAAGGCAGAAAAACTCCAAATGGTTCACCATTTGGCAGCTAGTATTTCACATGAAGTTCGGAACCCGCTTACAATAAGCAGAGGTTTTATTCAATTATTATCAGATGATATTTCCCCTGAAAAAAGAAAGGAATTCATTCGTATCACTTTAAATGAATTAGATCGAGCTACCGATATCATCAATGATTATTTAACCTTTGCTGAACCAACTTTAGAAAAAAATGAAAAGATTAACATTAATGAAGAAATACAACAGGCCGTCAATGTGATTCGTCATTTAGCAACAATAAACGGAGTTGAAATAGAACATAAAATATGCAATCCAGAACAAAATCAATTTGTGGCGATTGGCGATAGAAAAAAACTCCAACAATGTTTGATCAATTTTATGAAAAATGGAATTGAATCGATGAAGTCAAAAGAAGGCAAGCTTCAAATTCACTTGTCTAGTTTCCAAGATACTGTCAAAATTGATATTAGTGACCAAGGTATTGGAATGTCACAAGAACAAATTAGTCGTCTTGGTCAACCATATTTTTCAACTAAAGAAACAGGTACTGGGCTTGGAATGATGGTTTCTTATAGTATCATCAAAGGAATGAATGGTACCATTCATGTAAGTAGTGAACTCGGTAAAGGTACATGTTTTAGCATAAACTTTCCAGCCTTTCAACAAACAAGTGACCTATAAATAAAGTGAGGAGTATGTATATTGTGTTTGATTCGGTTTAAGTTGTTCAATGAGGAACATTTCCCTGATCGTAATAGTACACTTTTATGAACACCCTGTTAAAAATGAAATACAAAACATAAAATCGTTCACAAATGTATTAAGACACTTTTCGAACGTTCACTCGTTTATTTGCGGCTTCGCGAACAGAATTATACTTCTGTCTCCCCATGTTCTCAGTAAGTGGTGCACGACTAACCAATTCTGATATTTCATCCATTGTCACTTCTGGATGAAACTCAGCTTCAATAATCCCGTTTAAAATGGCTTCTGAATGAGACACTTCATTAATTTTATCCTCGACTGCTTTATGGACCCTTTACCCAAAGCTAGAGGGTATGTAGCTGGTTCTTCGTATCCTTCTAGATATTTCTTGATGAAGCGGTAAGGACAGGTTGTGTAGAGACTTAATCTTGAAAAAGAAAAAATCATAGTGTATCTTCAATTCCATTTGTGATATCAAAAAAGCCGACTACCCCAATATGGGTATATCGACTTTTAAAAGATACTTCGCCTATTTTATTTTGACTAACCTAACTCTCATTTGGCTACTCATTTTCTGTTTTACATGCTCTTTAATATCATTAGAAAGTGTCGCATTCAGATGAAGACGATTTACAATCACTCGGAGTATTTTAGCCACATCAAGAGACCTTCAACCTCTTGTTGAATACCTGTTAAACGGGATTACTTTGTTTTGCCTCATTAATAAATTCTTTAACCACATTCTCTACTTTACTTGATTGATTATTGTGTCTGTTTTACATTTGGATTCACAGGTACTGAAAGCCCTAAATTCCCGCGAAGTGTATCACTCTCATATTCAGTACGGAATAAACCACGACGCTGTAATTCTGGAATAACTAAATCCACAATATCGTTAAAGCCTTCTGGGAAAGTTGGCGGCATAATATTGAAGCCATCTGCGCCTTCATTTAAGAACCACTCTTCTAATTGATCTGCAATTTGTGAAGGTGTACCAACGATTTCACGGTGGCCACGTGCACCTGCAATATGCTCATAAACTTCTTGTAATGTTGTTAAATTTTCACGCTCTGCAATAGCTTTAATAATATTTGAACGGATTTGTGGATTAGTACTATCTTCAGTCGCTCCAAAATTTTCTGGCAATGGTGCATTAATATCATAGCTACTTAAATCAATACCCGCGTAGAAAGATAAATATCCTAAACCAACTTCTGGAGAGATGTAACTATTCAATTCTTTCTGTTTACGCTTCGCTTCTTCTTCTGTTTTAGCCACTGTAATAAAGACTCCTGGCATTACTTTTAAGTCGTCTGACTTACGTCCATATTTTGCAAGACGTCCCTTCACATCACTATAAAACGCTTGCGCTTCTGCTAATGTTTGCCATGCTGTGAAAATAACTTCTGCTGTTTTCGCAGCCAATTCTTTTCCCGCTTCTGAAGAACCTGCCTGTATAATAACAGGGTGCCCTTGTGGTGTTGAAGGTGAATCCAATGTACCTTGAACTTTGAAATATTTTCCTTCATGATCTACTGGATGCACTTTCTCTAAGTCTAAAAAACGTCCTTTTTCTTTATCAATAACTAACGCGTCTTCTTCAATCGAAAACCATAATTTTTTCACTACATCTACAAATTCTTCCGCGCGTTCATAACGATTCGCATGTTGTAAATGCTTTTCTTGTCCAAATAATAATGACTCACTATCATTCATGGAAGTGACAACATTCCATGCAGCACGACCTTTAGATAAATGATCGATTGAGCCGTACTTTCTTGCTACATGAAATGGCTCATTATATGTTGTTGTTAACGTTGCAGTTAAACCAATATTTTTTGTTAGTGCTGTTAGTGCTGATATTATGACAACAGGATCTAACTTCAAGCCAGAATGACCATTCTCTGAAACGTCTTGCCCAAATACGTCCGCGAAGAAAATCATATCAAACTTTCCACGTTCCGCTGTTTGTGCGATTTCCATAAAATAATCCAAATTAAAAATACGTTCAGCACCTGAGTTCGGATAGCGCCAGCTTGCTAAATGATGTCCAGGCGATAAAATAAAAGCCCCTAATCTCATCTGTTTTTTTACCATTTAAATACACTCCCTATTAAACTATTTATATAAACTTATACTGAAAGAAAAATTATTTTGCATATGAGTTGAATTCATTTGTATATAAATCTGTTACTTTAACTTCACCTTCTTTGAGATCTCCAATACTTATAAACCAGTCAGCCCATACTTGGTAATCAGAATCTTGGATTACGCCACCTTCTGTAGCAAGCCCAGAGCTCTTCCAATATTTTATATTGTCAGTTGTTTCTTTACGTCCACGATTTTCAATAATATCCTCTTGACGTGCAATAACTTCTTCAACTGGTGTCGTTTGTGCCCATTCAATAGCTTTCGACACGCCGTCAACAAATATTTTCACTGTTGTCGGATTCTGTTCAATAAATTCTTCACTAAAAAAGTAGTTACCTGCTGTGAATGTTCCATATAACTCGAAATCTGTAAATAATGTTGCAAGACCGCCTTTTTCAATTGCACGATCTTTAACAAAACCAAGCATTCCTGCTGCATCAATTTGTTTATTTCTCAATGCTTGTTCAGTATTAGCTGCTGGAATTGTTACTAATGTTATCTGTTCAATTTCTTTTTTTGTCAAACCACTTTGCTCTAAATATCCTTTTAATACGATTTCTACATGAGCACCTAGTGTATTCACACCTATTGTTTTACCGATTAAATCTTTTGCTTCTTTAATACCACTATCTTCTAATGTTAAATAAGCAACATTTGTATTTTCATCACTGCCATACGCTCCAACAACTGATTTAATTTTCACATTTTTAGATGCTGATTTTACCAATGCACCATTAAATGCAAAACCAAACTCAAGTTGGTCCGTTGCTACTAATTGTATATTTTCAGGTCCACCTGTATAAACACCTTGATAATCCAATTTTAGACCTTCAAGATAACCTAAATCCTTTGCTAATTCTGGAAGTGATACTGAACCAGGATTGTCTGTATACCGTAATGTTGTTACTTCCGTTTTATTTCCTTCACTATCTGTTTTCGCATCTTCATTATTCCCGCACGCAATTAATATATTTACTAAACCTACAAGTAACACTAAAAGAAACCACTGCTTTTTAATATTCATTTTACTTGCTCCTATCCTTTTTTGAATCCAATGCCTCATTTATTATTGATTCATTGGTTGCTTCCATTTTGAAAACCTACGTTCTAATGCAGTCAGTCCTAGGTTGATTAGTAAACCTAGTAATGAAATTGTTAATATACCCGCATACATTTCAGGGATTTGGAAGTTATATTGCGAATACGTAATTAAATAACCTAAGCCTTCTTTCGCTCCTACCATTTCTGCTGCAATTAACACTAAAATCGCCCCTGTTCCTGCCATACGAATACCAGTAAAAATGGTTGGTACAGATGCAGGTAAGATTACTTTTAGAAATAGCTTAAATGAAGAAATATTCATCGAACGGGCCGATTTAATTAGTAATGGATCCACGTTACCTACAGCTGCAATTGTATTTAGAAGAATGGGCCATATGCAGGCAAATAAGACAATCGCAATTTTAGATGTTTCCCCAATTCCTAGTAGTAACATAAATACTGGTAGCAAGGCTAATGCGGCTGTATTCCGAAACAATTCCATTATTGGATTTAATAATTCTCTTGCTAGTGGGTACCAGCCTATTAATAATCCCAATGGAATCGCAATAAGTAACGCTAACCCAAAGCCACTCACGGAACGAGTGATGCTCGCTAAAAAATGTGAGAAAAGTTCGCCGGAAATAATCATTTCCCACCAAGCAATTACAACACTAGAAAACGAAGGGAAGAATGCAGCGTCTACTAAACCAATTCGTGGTGCTATTTCCCATAGTAAAAAAAATGCGACTAATACAATGGACTGTTTGGCAAACTTTTTTATACTAGATAACCCAAAGACTTTTTGTTTAATCGTTTTCAAAGATGAACTACTAGATTCTACCGTTACCATATAAATGAACTCCTCTCTCTATTTATATATTTGCTCCTTGGTATTCCGCTTCATGTAGTAAACTCCAAACCTCATGGCGTGCTTTCACAAAATCTGGATGGGAACGAATGTCAGCATCCTCTAAACGATTTTTAAGTGGGATATTCACAATTGCTTTCACCCTTCCTGGATTCGGTGATAAAATCACTACACGCTCTCCTAAATAGACTGCCTCATCAATACCATGTGTGATAAAAATAATCGTTTTCTTCGTTTTCTGCCAAATACGCAAAAGCTCACTTTGCAATGATTCACGTGTTTGCGCATCCAATGCTGCAAAAGGTTCATCCATTAGCAACACATCTGGGTTAAACGCTAAACTTCTAGCAATCGCCACGCGTTGTTTCATTCCTCCAGATAGTTCATGCGGATAGCGCTCTCCAAAATCGCTCAGACCAACTAAAGAAAGAAAATGATCTGCTTGCTCTTTGCGTTCATGCTTCGGTACTCCCTTTGCCTCTAAGCCGAATTCAATATTGCCACGCGCTGTCTTCCATGGAAATAAAGCATACTGCTGAAAAACAGTACCACGATCTAGTCCGGGACCTGTAATTTCTTTCCCATCAATTAAAATACGTCCGCTTGTTGGTTTCGTTAACCCCCCTAATAAATCCAGCAACGTCGATTTCCCACACCCACTCGGCCCTACTAATGTGACAAACTCTCCTTCTTTAACGCTAAAATCTACATCCTTTATCGCTGTAAATTCTTTTGTGGCCCCTTTATTTTTCGCATCACGAACAGTAAATTTTTTTATAACACGCTCAAATCTAATTTTTTCAACAGCCGTCATTTCTATCACTCCATCCCTTAATAATTAATAAACAGATCAAGATAGTATGTAGATTACTAGTTGTCTCTAGGTTACTTTACAAAAAAAGCTCAGATGAAAACGATTAACGTTTATCCTCTGAGCCTCCGGTTGATCCAGTGAGCAGTAGTACTATATACTTGCTATTGAATTAACTTTTCACCAATAATTATCAGACCCCTATTTTCACCCATATGATTGAAACAGAGGCCTTTAGCATGACTAATCAGACGATATTATAAGTGTATGTGTGCGTATGTTCAATTCCCACTAGACTTATAGGTTTACTTGAATAAAAGAAAATGAATTGTCAACGATATTTCAATAAGTTCATCAAAATTAGTATGCTTTTCCGTTGTCAATAGTTGTGGTATGTAAATAATTCTTCATCCCTTTCCTACTTCGTTACCGATGTTTTTATATGTTTTATATTCTACTAAAATTGTTGGTTAACATTTTTACATAAGTAAGCATTTTATTATTTTTGCTTTCTTATTCCCGTAAACTCATTCAGTTTTGTCGACAGTCCACCATGTCCAAATTTAATGAATTTTGATTCACCTTGCCTTAATCCATCCTCTACAGAAAACTTCAGGAATTCCAACAAGAGAATTCGGCGGTAATACACATTAACAATCCCATTCTCATAAAACCAGTTATCAATTGTATTAAAAACACCTCTATTCACACCGAATTGTCGATCGCACCATTTAAAAAATTGTAAATCGGGAAGGTTTAGTGATTCACTCCTTTCCCAGGCAATTTTGCGAATCGGTTTCAAATAAGCCTCATTAGGAATTATGTCTTGCGTTTGCATAATAAATTACCTCCTTTCAAAATAACTATTACCAAGATAGTTCGGCATAAACAGAGAAGGCCCCACCTAAGTTGTTAAATTAAGATGAGGGCCTTTAGTTTTCTAATCAGCCGATTTCTATTTTTTGGTTAACTAACACGGTTTTTTATTACTTCTTTCTGGTTTTGAAAGAACTTCAACACATCAACGAGCCGATTCTCAGCTTCCTCTGCAATGAGAAACTCATTTCCGTTTAATCGTTTAATTTGATCGTCCACTACAAAGACACCATTTAATATCTCTGTCGCGCCAAGTGCAGATAGTACTGGCTTTAAGGCGTATTCAATCGCAAGTAAATGACCCAAAGAACCGCCTATCGCAACAGGTAATACCGATTTTCCTTTTAATATTTTTTGTGGCAGTAAGTCAAGGTATGTCTTCAAAATCCCTGAGAACGATGCTTTATACACAGGTGTTAGTACAACCACAATATCCGAGTCTTCAACAATTTTATTCGCTTGAATGATCGCTCTACTGGAAAAGTTAGCTTTTATAAGATCTTCAGCAGGCAAATCATGTACGTAAATCGTGTCGTAAGGCAAACTCTCTGTTTCAAAAAAACTTTCTATTCTTTTTTGAATCCCTGTCAATCGAGACTCCTTGCTGTTCCCGCCGTTAATAATAACCGCTTTTGACACCTACCCTCATCCTCCTTCAATAAAGTTTTAGATTGTAAAACACACAATCATTTTCGGGATTTCTCATCCCTATTAAAATTATAAGTATAATCATATATATGAAGTAATTGGCCTTTACTTTTTGTTAACTAGTCGATTCCGAATATTCATTCAATTTTAGATAAATTAATACTCACTTTATATTCGATATCCCCCAATCAATAAGCAGAAAAGGCCCCCATCTTAAATAAATTAAGGTGGAGGCCTTTAGTTGCCTAATCAGCCGTTTGCTATTTATTTTTGTTGAATCAGGGTTACCATCATTGATTTCCAGAAATCCGCTACACATTTCGAAGCTAGTTCTTTAGCATCTTTCCTAATGAGAACTGTCTTATTCCTTACAACTCGATTTTATACAGATTACCTTGAACACCCTGTCAATTGGACTCCTTGCTGTTCCCGCCTTTAATAATAACCGCTTTTGACATCTAACCTCATCCTCCTTCAATAAAGTTTTAGATTGTAAACCACAAAATCATTTTTGGGATTTCTAATCCCTATTAAAGCTATTGGAATTATCATATATCTTTTACTAATAAAAAGTCAACCATAAAATTACAGAATTTAAAGAAAATTAGTTGATATCGACGCTTTGCAATAAAACACTTCCTATATATTGTTATGTAAATCTAGTAATAAAAAATATTGTGATTTTATCTCATTTCCAGAATTATATGCAACGTTATCCGAAATTGATTCATTTTTTTTAGTAAAATTCATCTCGCTCCAATTGTGATTGAGGTAGCTGTATTCTATAATTCATGTTCATCCCGGGTATACCCTGTCCAAACACATTCGAATGTAGTAGAATCAATATATAGATTTGTTCAATCAGGGTTGTTCATTGAATGGAGGGTAATTATTATGATTTTTGGCTATGCACGAGTTAGTACGAAGGAACAAAACTTAGATAGACAACTGAAAGACTTAGAAGTATTCGGCTGTAATCGAATCTATACCGAAAAGCAATCAGGAAAAGATTTCAATCGACCAGTCTATCGTGAAATGAGAGCAAAAATGCGTTTTGGCGATGTATTAGTAGTTCATGACCTAAGTAGGTTTGGTCGAAATAAGGAAGAGATACGCGATGAATGGAAATCTCTGATTGACGAAGAAATCGATGTAGTCGTTTTGAATATGCCTATTCTTGATACACGAAAATACAAAGAGCTCGAAGGAATGGGCCAGTTAGTTTCTGATATCGTTTTTACGCTACTCTCGTGGATGGTGGATGATGATCGCCAACGGATTCGCATTGCACAACAAGAAGGTATTGCAATCGCCAAGCAGCAAGGCAAATATCGTGGGGGCAAAAAAAGATATCACGAAGGTGCAACTGGAAAAGATAAAGTTATTTATGAACGTGTCGTGCAACTACTTTCGGAAAATAGAAGCATCGTAGATATACATCGTCAAGTTGAAATTTCTAGGAATACAATTTATACGATAAAAGCTGAGTTATGAGACATAGTATTTATTGAATGCACTTTCTATAATCGGCAGAATAGATTTCACTTTTACAACAACAACTTGACAACAAAACTGAAAGCAATAATAAACTTATATGTATCTATGTTTTTTAGCGAGATAATTAATCAATTCCCCGTCAATGTTTGCATTGTATATTGTACGTAGTCCTAATTCAGTATCTAATACCCATTAGTTAATAAAGCTTTTGATCCATTCGCTTTTCTTCTCTATTAATGCTACCTTTTTGTTTAACATTGCTTTAGTAAATCGAGTATTTGGATCAAATATACTTTCAGTCGAAACATTGCAAAGTGCAATAAAATCGACGAAATGATAAAAAAGACAATTACCCCTAAAAAGGTAATTGCCCTTGACAAAGGTGTCTACAACACTCCTTGTAGCATTATTCTATGCCCGAATGTAGATTCAAATGTTATGACACTTGAACTAAAATATATTATAAATCTTCGCAATAGCACTCCTTATAACGATTTAACTAATAAGGGGATATAGAAATAATAGAATCCATTCGACATATTTTACAAAATCGCTTAGAATAATCCGAATAACCTGTATACTCTTTCGAAAGGGGGTGTCGGAATGGATGATGGAGGATCTTTGTACAATAGTATGCCAGTAAAATTGTTATCAGGGTTTTATTACCATATTAACAAAAACATAGATAATGGAATATTATCTAATGCCATGTACCATGAAATCAATCTAATTAAACAAGTAGCTGTGAAAAAAGGGATTTCATTAACGCATCTATATGAACGAGGATCATCTATAAAATAATAATACATAGATTTCTTTAGGGGGCAATTTCTGTATGCCTCTCTTTTTTTATGGAGGATATGGCACCAATGATCACACGTCCGCTACGACTTTCCAGGGAGGGTTTTCCGTCTGCCTCTAGTTGAGGTGAAGGCTTTCATTGTTAATTATTCATCTTGTTTTATCCACCGAATCTCGACTTCTTCTTCCGCTTCCATTCTAGGTTAAATCAATATTCAACAAATGAGTTACATAGCTGTGTTTAAGTTGGTGTCGATGAATTTCTCTATTGATTTCAGATCAATTTGAGATTCGCTTGATGATGCATCACATTTGGGCAACACTCATTTTATATGGCTGCCTTACTGTCACAAAGATGGCAGGATTAATGTCATTATGGCTTTCAATAAAGCGTCTAAGCCATATGTCGCAACGTGTATTAAAATAGACTACCCTTCCCTTATAACATTTTTCTCGTACTATCACAAATCGGTTTCTTGTGTTTGAATAAAATCCTCAATATCAGTTAACTCGATTCCTTTTGTCTGATATTTCTCAAGCATTTTATTCAACAGGTCTTTTTTTATGGAAAATATGGAATCTTCCAATACAATAACGTGATAACCTCTGTTTATGCCGCCCAAAGCTGTTTTGTAAACACAACTACTGGCATCTGCACCAACAATGTAAAGGGTATCAATCTCGTTTTCTATGAGATAATTTTCAAAATTTTCTACAGAAAAAGCATCAGTGCGGAGCTTGCTAAAAATGTTATCCGATTGTATGGATAATTCTTTATATAAGTCCGCTCCATCACTATTGGCCTGATACATACCATTAGTAAACAATGAATCCAAAGAGTTTCCAGTAAACTCTTGCTTGGTGTAAATAATATCCATTTTAGAGTCATTGGCATATTCGATAGCTGTATTGATGTTAGCCATTAACGGTTCCGTGTTGCCGTATTCGGATATACCCAAGGTGTCATTTTGAATATCTAGTACCAGAAGCGCGCTTTTGGGACTATCATATTTGGAGATTGAATCGCTCTTTGTAGCACTCGACAAATATACCAACCGTAAGGCAATAATTCCGAAACAAAGTATCAATATTCCAATAATACTAATGAGTATCATACGAAGATTGCTCCCTTTATTCTTTATTTTCATAACAGTCACCTCTTAGTTATTTGTCTTTTGGGGGTGTAATAATAGTTGCGAGTATATGCATTCTTTGTTCCTCGACCAAAGCGTTTCTTGTTTGATAAGGAGCAATTATTTCTTTAAACTTATTTCCGATATCTACCATTTCTTCGACAGTTGCATAGATAGGAATTGCGCTGAAACCCGAACCATCCTCAACAATATTAATAGAAGATTTTTCAGCATAATTTTGAAACTCTTTCATCAATACAATGATAAAGTTCGTAAACAACTTAAAGTATGCTTCACCATCATTCTGCTCAACGATAGATTGGTTGACATTCAAAAAGCTCTCATTCAATGAGTAAACTTTCTGAGTTACGGCTCGGACTTTATTTTCTGCAACAATCTTTAAAACCCCGCTTTCTACCAAACGATTTAATGTGCGATAGAGCGTGGCCTGAGGGATATCGTATTGTGATGATAATAAATCTTTTGCTGTACACTCACCTTTTTCTTGAATAGAAAGTATGATTTGTCTTTTAACCGGGTTGACAATGCAGTCCATTATTTCCTTAATGCTAATATCCATTTGGATAATCATCTCCCAATATTATCTATATGATTATATTATCATGTTGATACCATAAAAGAGAAATAGTTAATTTTACTAACGGGGTAAAGATTCGGCTGCCTTTACAGGGTAGCTTTTTCTTATTGGGTAATGAAGTAAATCAATAGGTATCATAAAGTACCGTAATACGAAAAGATACTCAATCGACAAAACTAATAATAAACCTATTTTGAATTAGAGTTGCATTCAATATGTGATTGGATTAACACTCACAAACAATATCAAATCTTCTAAAGAGAAGGTTAGACTCTACCAATCTCACAACCAACTTTATTCAAATTACCCTCTTCCAGTATTTCTAATAGCCATTATGTACCTTCTCACACATTATGCTTTCATCCTGTTACCTTACTGTTAGACGAAGTAGAAACATATACATCTCATTGAATTCTTCCTCTTTTTTATCCAATAATTCCTTCTGAATGTCTGTTTCAACAAAATCAGCCCCCTCTTTAGTAAAAAAACGCGACTTTGTTTTAGCTTGTCTAATGGTAGCGTCTGTAGAAATTTTCACCTTACCTGTTATTCTACCCATTAAAAAACCCCCTTGTAGAATTTTTCTTGAAAATAATGGATTCGATAAAAGTCGTAACACATTAAAAACATTTAATTTATTCTGATCACTCGCTGTTTGGTCTTACCAATACCGTGGTCAGAACAAATATCAGAAACACTATAATTTGTATTCTTATTCGTGTTGTAGTTCATCTATAAAAAACCCCTTTCACTTTTACCACTTATTCAATCAAGTCATTCGAAGAATGGTCGCTTTTTCTTTAAATTTCTAGTTCCCATCCACCCCTTCTTCCTTCTAAGTAAGAATAATATTCCCCCCTGTTGACGTCTAACATCGACGTACATCGAGGGGAGATCCGCTTGCTGAAGATTAACGATTACCAATGATTGCGAAGAATATCTCTACTATGACAATGGAAAGACAATAAAACACGATTTAAGGATTGATAAATTTGAGGAACCGACAGAAGTCGTAGCAGTATTGGAGGAGGCATAAGCCCCGTCCATTTTTGTTCATTCTACATAGCACACTGATAAAATATTTAGTATAAAAACAAAAGATTAAAAAGATAAAAAACATGCTAAGTTATGTTAAATAGTCTGGACATAAGCCCATCTATTCTCGATAACTTTGCATGTATAAATAACTATTTATTTTACAAGTGATTCGCTTGCAGAAACACCATGTACTTTAACCGTCTTTTTTTCTGCTTCATAGGATTGGGTAATATCAATATTATTAGTTTCCTTCACAAAATAAATTGCTGTTAGACTGATCGAACAGATAGCAATCATGTAAATTGAGATTGCCCACGTTCCACCAGCCCAAGCCAATAATAAAGTCGCAATAAATGGTGCTGTGCCGCCGAATACCATTGATGCTAAGTTATACCCAAGTGCAGCTCCTGTATAGCGTACCTTTACATCAAACATTTCACAGAAGAAAGCTGACTGTGGTCCATAAGCAGCTGATTGAATTACAGATAATAACAATGTCATCGCAATTAGAATAAAGAAGGTATCACCAGTCTTAACGATTGCGAAGTATGGAAATGTGAATAACATTGTACTAATAATACTAATCATTGTCAGCTTACGACGCCCATATTTATCAGATAAATAGCCAAAAATCGGAATAGTAACTAAGAACACAATTGATGCGATTAACATATTATTTAACATATCAGCACGGTCAAGCCCTAGTTGGCCTGTCGCATAGGAGATAGTAAATACTGCAACAATCCAAAACGTAACATTGTTAGTTCCTGAAATTCCCGCAGCCATAAGAATTGCTTTAGGTTGCGTTTTAAATAATTCTAAAACCGGAACTTTCGCTTCTTTTTTCTCTTCCTTAACTTTGCTAAATGCTTCAGATTCAGTAATTTTTAATCGAATAACTAAACCAACAATTACTAGAACCATACTTAACAAGAATGGAATACGCCAACCCCAAGCCAAAAATTGGGCATCAGGGAGAATCGTTACTAACGAAATAACACCCGTTGATAAAATTAATCCTGCTGGTGAACCCATTTGTGTTGCACTACCAAATAAACCGCGTTTTCCTTTTGGGGCGTTTTCGACTGCTAATAAAGAAGCTCCTCCCCACTCGCCTCCGATCGCAACTCCCTGTAATAGTCTTAATAACGTTAATAAAATGGGTGCCCATACCCCAATTTGTGCATAAGTTGGGAGCAGACCAATAGAAAATGTTGCTAGTCCCATTAAGACAAGAGAAGTAATCAGTGTTGTTTTTCGACCTACGCGATCTCCAAAGTGTCCAAAAATGATCCCACCAATTGGTCTTGCAAAGAAACCAACAGCAAAACTCGCAAAAGCAGCTAAAGTACCTGCTAACGGACTAAGTTCCGGGAAAAATAACTTATTAAATACCAAGGCTGCGATAGTTCCATAAATGAAATAGTCATACCATTCAATCGTTGTACCAACAAAACTTGCGATAGCGGATCTTCTATGTCCATTTTTTTTAGTTTCAGTCAATATTAATCCCCCCAAGAAACTTCAATTTATTTTGTAATCTATCAACAGCCTTTTAAAGTTATAAGAGTTAGTTTATATTTATTACTTTTAGCTCTAGATAATCTTTTTCGATTTGCTCAAAGTATGCTTTGTTTGTAATTTCGTTTCTTTCCTTCATCGTGATCATCGTATGTTCAATTCCAATACTAGCTCCATTCGATTTTAAACTTTGGAGCGACTCTTCCATTGCCTTAATTCCCACTCGCATCGCCATATTTGCATATAAAACTAAACGATAACCCATCTCTGATAACTGTTCATAGGATAAGATAGGCGTTTTACCGTGCTCTACCATATTTGCTACTAATGGTGCATGAACTCGCTTTGCAATTTCTCTAAGTTCTTCTTCTGATTGAGGGGCTTCTACAAAAATCATATCTGCACCTGCAGCGTAATATTCATTTGCTCGATTAATAGCTTCATCCAATCCTTTAATTGCTCTAGCATCTGTTCTCGCAATAATGATGAAGTCTGGATCTTGTCTTGCTTCAACGGAAGCTTTAATTTTTCCGACCATTTCTTCAAGAGAAATGATCTCTTTTCCTTCAAAATGGCCACATTTTTTTGGAGCAATCTGATCTTCGATTTGAATACCTGAAGCGCCGGCTTGTTCGAACTCTTTTATTGTTCTCATTAAGTTAACTGCATTTCCATAACCGGTGTCGGCATCTGCTATAACCGGGATATTGGTTGCGTTACTAATGTAACGTACTTGATTCACCATTTCAGTCATGGTTACTAGTCCTACATCTGGAGTACCTAACTGAGTGTTAGCTACACCTGCGCCGCTTACATAGACTACTGGAAACCCTGCTCGTTCTACTAATCTCGCCGTAATTGCGTTGGGCGCCCCCGGTACTACAATTAATTCGTCTTTTTCAATTAATTTTCTCAATACGCTTGTCTTTTTCAACAAATCACACTCTCCTTTATGTCAATGAATGGGGTTTTAGCTTAGAAATTTGCTCAAGTACTTGTTCTGTAGTAATCACATCTGCGTACTTTGAGTTCATATCAAATAGGCTAATTGCATGACTTACTTCGCCTCTATCAAAAACAGCATCTTCTGGAATAACTACTTTAAAACCATATGAGAATGCATCTACCACTGTTGCTCTAACGCATCCACTTGTAGTTGCCCCCGTAACAATAAGCGTATCTACACCTAAATCATTTAAATAGGTCATCAATGGTGTTCCAAAAAATGCACTTGCGTAACGTTTACTAACTACCATTTCACCTGGCATTGGCTTAACTTCATCTACAATTTCCGTGCCACGATTACCAGCTCTATGCGAGCTATCTACCATGCCGGGAATTTTATCCTTCCAACGACCTGTATCAAATTCATTTGTTCTTTCTACTACTGGGTAAAGAATAGGGAAACCAAGTTCTCTCGATAATTCAATAATATCTTTGATTTTCGTAACAGCATCCCAGCCCCTTTCACCAATTGCTGTTGGATAGCTCTCCATAGCCTCTAGAATCGGCGCTCTTTTCTCACCAATTGTTCTATATTGTGTGTCAATTACTAGAACAGCGGGTTTACTTCCAAATCCAGCACTATTTCCAAATCCAGCTTTTTCATAAACTTCTTTGTCTATACTTTTTAAATATTCTTCCCACACAGGCTTTGTCATTGTAATACCCCTTCCTTTGTTCGAGCTAAGTAGTTTCCATATCCAGGATTACCAACAATTTCTCCATCTTCCATGATGATATTTCCTCTAACTATCGTCATAATTGGCCAACCTTTTAGATTCATCCCCTCATAAATTGTATAGTCACAATATGAACCTAAATCTTCGGCCGCAACTACCTTTTCTAAATCTAAATCTACTAGGACTAAGTCAGCATCATACCCCTCAGCAATAAAACCTTTCTTATCGCTTACACCAAATATTTTGGCTGGGTTTTCACATAAAACTTCCACAATTCGTTTCAGTGTCACATTGCGTTTGTGATATCCTTCATCAAGCATTAAAGGTAATAACGTTGTTAAACCTGTAAATCCTGCTGAAGCTTTCCAAATGCCACCTTCTTTGTGTTTCTTCATTCTCGGTACATGATCAGATGCCACTACCTGAATTGTTCCATCTTTAATCCCATCCCATAGTGCTTCGATATCTTGGTCATATCTTAAAGGTGGGTTTACTTTTCCCAATACACCTACATCACTCTGACAGGTTTTAACTAAATAATGTGTACATGTCTCGACAAAGAAATTTTGATATCTTTCTTTAAACATTCTACATTCCTGCAATGCTTTTTTAGAGCTCACATGTGGAATATAGAGAGTTAAATCTGTTTCCAACGCGAAATATAGGGCTCTTAATATACTTTCTGCTTCTGTGAAATCATACCTCGACTTTGTCCAAAGCTCTAAACTTTCCTCATGATTTTGCAAGCTTTCGCGTAACTTCCAAATCACCTCAATATTTTCCGGATGTACTGCTATTATTCCGTTAGGTAATGCTGCCACTGATTTGAAAAAATCATACATCATTCCATCATCAATGCCCTCAATCCCTAAGTAGGCACCTTCTTTTCCTTTAAAACTCATGAAGAACTTATAAGAAGATACACCATAATCCTCGTAATACTTTAAGAGGTTCGTTTTGTGCACATCACTTACTAAACCTAAATGAAATCCCACATCAATATACGCTTCATTTTCTACCTGTTCTAAATTTGATGTATACAGTTTTTCATATTCATCCGAATCAAATAAATATGTGAATGTCGAAGTAACTCCACCTAACGCAGCAGCTTTTGTTTCTGTTAAATATGGATTAGGCGAATCCCCCATCGTCAGATGTGTATGTGCATCAATAACCCCAGGCAATACAACTTTTCCTTCAGCAAGAATTAAGTTTTGAAACGCATCTACCATATCTGATGGTTCATAAATTTTTTTTATTTTCCCATCCTTGATTCCTATATCTACTTTCACAAGTCCTTTACCAGAAAGTAACACATGTCCACCTTTTACTAGGTAATCTAAAGTCATCAAATCCTTCCTCTCTTATTTGTAATAGTACTAATCGCTTCAATAACGTTAGTCTTACTATTCTCTATATGTTTTTTCATGATAGTACGCGCTTTTTCCAGATCTTTTTCTTTTATGGCTTCAAAAACTTGAACGTGTTCATCTATAGCTTTACTTGTGCGAGTCTTACCTGTAGAAGTGCTTAAATATCGGTAACGATCAACTCTTGGTTGAAGTATCGAAACTAACGATTTAGTAACCTCATTATTTGCGATAATGGATATTCTTTCGTGAAACTCTCTCCCTCGCTCGCCAACTATTTCCGTTTCCATTGATAAATCCGCTGCTTGCATCTTTTCAAGATCGGTTTGTAATTGAAGAATGCCTATATTCGTCATATTTTCATATGCTTGAACTAGTGATAAATCTTCTAATGCTTGCCTTACTCTATATATCTCTTGAGCCTCTTTAACAGTTATCTTCTTTACATATAAGCGCCCATTTCCCCCTCGTTCTATTAGCTCCATAGCTTGAAGCTTTATTAAAGCATCCCTCAAGGGCGTCCGACTTATGTTCATTTTAGAAGATAATAATTCTTCAGATAGCCATGTGCCCTCAGGTATTTTATTTCTAACGATGGCTCTTTCTAACGTTAAATAAGCATTTTCGCTTGTTGACAATTGGGGTGATTTTTCATAAATTAAATTAAAATCTACACTGTCTATTAAAATTGCTGATTTTCTCACTATAAAACCTCCAAATTACGCTTCCTATACCTTTTTGTAACTTCATTAATAAATTCTAAATTAGGCTGTGTTTCAAGCTGAAGTATAGCGTCCATTAACTCTTTAATGCCTTTTTCCTCCATATATAAGCCGGCATTCATTCTGAATTTCCCTATTATTTCATCTCGTGATAGTGGATTTTTAGGTCCACCTCTATTTTCTAATAAAATTGCTGATTGACTCTCGCCATTCTTAAGTAATACCTCAACTTCCCCAGAAAAACTTTCAGGATACCTGCTATTCTCATCAATTACATATTCTACTTTCTTCATCACTTCTGCCAATTGTTTTCGTTTCACCATTTCATCTACAAATGATTGATGTGTAAGATCTGTGTCTAAAAGTGCCGTTGCAACTGCAAATGGTAAACTAAATTTAGCTTCATAACCCGTTTTAGGATTTCGTTTAAATTCGAGAGGTTCTAATACAACAGGAACAATTTCCTGACTCACCTTACAAATCACCTTTTCAATATCTGACGTTTTTATACCGTCCTTCAATAATTCTTTTATACAATCAATATAAGCATGATTAAAATGGCAGCATGGATATGGTTTATATGCAATTTCACTTGTTAACCATTGTTCTCCAAATGAATCCCAGACCCGTTCAATCGGTTCATTATTACCATTAGCAAATGTTTTATAAAAACCGTGTTCTCCTTCAAATACGGTTGATGGTCCTTCAATATCGTAATCAGCTAATAATGTTGCAATAATACCATTATGCCCTGCCCAACCCGGGTGCGTTTTCTTTATTGTCGATCCTTGTTTTGCATATTCAAATATCCCTGATGAAAAACTCCCTGCATTTCCCAATGCAGCTACAATTTTTTCCTCTGTTAAATTTTTTAAATAAGAAGTAATCACTACAGAGCCAAAAGGACCGCAAACGGACGTAGTGTGAAAACCGTTGTTCTGAAAAACATTAGGTGCGGCTAAACCCAAACGAATTAATGATTCCCAGCCTAGTATCATAGAAGTAATCACTTCTTTCCCGCTAGCTTTCGATTCATTACCGATCGCTAACGCAACAGGTACAACTATAGAACTTCCATGAATAATAGATCTCGTATGGGTATCATCATTTTCAAGACTATGCAATAAGGTACCGTTCATAAATGCAGCAATATGTGATGAAAAACTCTCTTCCCCCATAGCCCCCCAACTGGTGTTACCTGCGTTTAGTTTTTTAGCTACGCTCAACACACCATTATTTTCTTGCTGGGTAGCAGCTGCTAATATCACACCTATAGAATCCAATAAGTGTAATTTTGCTTCGTCAACAACTGTTGAGGGAATCGTCTCATAACGAAAGTTCTTCACAAGTGAGGCAATTCTTTTAGACAGCGTCATAGTGCTTCATTTCCTGATAACGTATATTCTCTTTGAATAGTTTCGGTTGCATGCTTACCAGCAATGCGTCCCCAAACAAATGCAGTTAACAAACCATTTCCAGATGAATATCCTAAAGAGCTCTCCGTTCCTGAAATTCCTACAGCAACGCCACCACCCGCATAAAGATTTTTTATGATTGTGCCATCAGATTTTATTGGTTGTGCATGCTTGTTAATATTCAAGCCTCCTTGAGTATGGAATAAGCCACTCGTTGCCTTTACCCCATAGAAGGGTGCCTGTATTAACTGATTATCCTCATTAGTACGTCCGAATTTATCCTGTCCATTTGAAAAACCCTCCTTATAAGATGACCAAGTTTCTTCTAATGACTGTGCATTAATGCCTAAATCTTGAGCGAGTTCAGTCATTGAATTAAAGCCACCTTTGACTGCACCAAAGTCACACATATCTTTAAATTCTTCTTCTGTATTGTAGGTATTTTCGTAGATTGTCTTATCAAATATTACATATACTGTGCCGTCTTCTTGTGCTTGTACATTTCCAGCTAGTCCTGAATATCCTAATGATTCATTACAAAATCTTTGAGCATTCTGATTAACCAAGAATCCACCCTTTTCAACAGTTGTCCAAGATACGATACTCCCTAATGTTGATACTGCCGCATATCCTTGGTATGCTTCCATAGATTTCAACTCAACTCCTAGTTTTTCTCCCCAAAGAATCCCTTCACCTGTACTACCGACAGCACCAAAATACGGTGCCTTACTAATTTCCGAACAATATTTTCTCACCATTTCTTTATTTGCACCAAATCCATTCGTGCCAAGGATGACGCTTTTACACTGTATATATTCCTCTTTATTATTTACGAGCGTTTTAACGCCTATCACTTCATTTTCCTCATTAGTAATCAAATCCACTACTTGGATATTTGTCGCAACAATAACTTCCTCTTTTTCTAATGCTTTTATAAGATCTTTTACTAAATCCTCACCCTTTTTATTTTTAGGTGCGTGTAAACGATATTCAGAATGGCCGACATGTTTATATTCAGTGATAATATCAATTTCCACATCCATTTCTTCTACAAGCCATTCCACTAGTTCACTTGATTGCTCGCAAAGTTGTAATAGTAAATCCCAATCACCCTCATTATTTGCTTTGGCGTAAAGATCCTTAGCCATTTGTAAAGGAGAGTCTTCAATTCCTTTACCTCTTTGGTACTTTGTATTTGCAGCAGGAATAGAACCTGTACTTAGAATTGTATTTCCACCTAACTTATTGCTCTTTTCAATTAATAAAACTTCTAAACCTTTTTGTTTCACCGTTAAAGCTGCTGCAATACCACATGCACCACCGCCTATAACTACTACATCTGTTTCAAGATTCCAATTGTAATTCATAATATTCCTCCTTAGGTTTCATCAAATTAATTAAATCAAATATTTTATTTTTAGAATCTTTATATAAAATGAGTTCAACAATCTCTTCAGGGTTTTCAATAACTTCAGAAGATAAGCGAATAAACTTTTCGATGATTTCATTAACTTTTAATGGATTTGAATGTTCTCCTTTTGCGCTAATTACTTTTTCTTTATCTATTGATCCATCATCATAAATTACAGTAACCTCTGAAGGTCGACTTTGAGACGAAATCAAATCTTCTTCACTAACCTCAATTAACTCCCTTAATCTGACTACTTCGGGATTTAAAATCATTTCTTCTGTAAAGGCTTCTCTCCCAGCGTTTCCTCCTATCCAAGTGGAAGCAATAATATGTGGAAGAGAGAACTTCGCCCCTAATGAAGTTACCGGATGTACTTCTTCTAATGACAGCGCTTTCGCATGTGTCTTCACTAAGACCTTCTTTATTTTTAATTGTTTATGATTCCGTTCTCGAATTTCTAATATGGCTTCAATAGAGGCGTGTGCATACTGACAACACGCAAATTGTTTGTGATATCCATAGTTAACCGCATATCGTTTACCTAGCTCCAAAGTCATCGCATTTGGCACGTAGTTCGCTTTATAAATATTGGAAAATACGCTTTCTATGGAACTTGTAATCCCTAATATATTTGACTCAACAGCCGTGATGACAGATATACCAATTGATGCACCTATGCCAGTCCATAAGTTCCTAGATAACGCTCCTTTTATTGCATGGTCGTAAGGAGATGCAAGCGTTAAAGTAGTTGCCGTTAAAATAACTTGTAATAAGTTTTCTGCTGTATAACCTTTCAACTTCGCAATTGCTACTGAGGAACAAATTGTTGGAAACACACCATGTGGATGAAGTGAAAATGATTCAAATTCCCACGTTTCTGCCAATCTAGCTCCACATTCATAGCCCACAATTAGAGATATAATCACTTGTTCAAGCGAAGCTGAATCTTCTTCAGCAATGGCTAGTAAGGCAGGTATTGTATAAATTCCGGCATGACAAGTTGCTAAACGAAATCCTTCATCCAATTCTTCCCAACATCCTGCAATTCCATTTAATTGAGCAGCTAATTGTGGTGTGGTTTTATTAAATCGGTTGCAAAGAACGGTTGCTTGACCTATTGAATTATCAATATTGCTTTTTTCTCTATACATACTCACTTCCGAAGCTAGGCTACCAGCAAAGATTGCACCCAAATCATCTAATAGAATTTGTTTCGCTTTTTCAATAGTTGCTGTATCTAGGTCTTCATATGAAAGATTTGTAGCCCAATTACAAAATTCCATTAAATCCATATTAATTTTTTCTTCCAATATCTTACCTCCTCTAAAAGTGTGAAAATTAATTTCTGCATTCTTTGTATTCACTGTATACAAATGATTATAATTCGAAACTATCTGAAATGCAACACTTTTCAATCATTTAATTTAACAAATCTGAATTCACTAAAAATATGGAGCTTGCAGCATACACTATCAATCTAAGCAAGGCAAGGCGATACATTTATTGTTTGGCGATTGGGGCTAACAACCGTTCAAGGAAGTCACCATCTTCTGGCTATTCCTTCTCTCGACCTTCTCCCAATCAGCAGTTCGTAAAAGTACACCTTTACGAACAAAGCAATTAATATGAAAAAATACAGAGAAGCCCGTTCGTAAATATATAAAACCAATTTTTGAACGTTCATCCGTTTATTTATGACTTCCCAAACGAAATTGTACACTTTAAGAAACAATGGTTCTAAAGGGATACTCAATTTTGGATCACGATAATTTGATTATGCCAGTGTTAGCACAAGAGATCAAAATGAAAATCGGCGGATTGAATAAATAAAAGAGTCTGACATGTGCCAACATCCCGCAAGGGTGACATCCGGGACTAGATTGAACCCCCTATATGTACAAGATAAATAAATAACTTCATTTAAAAACTCACCTGAAAATCACATGCAAAAGACTACTCAATATGCCTACTAAAGAGCTTTTTTTATTATAAATTTGTAGTTAGCTGCTTTCCTTTGCAATTCTCTGTACTTCGTTTTTGCAAAATACACTGGTTAGATCCTAAACCTTTACACTATTAACATATATAATTAACAATCCTTAAAAATTATATTGTTATACTGGACTTACCGTCTATAAGGATGGAATATTACAATATATTGGAGGTTGATTATCTTGAAAGCCACAAAAAAAGTTATCTCAGTTGCTCTAGCTTTATCTATTTTAGGCGGGGTTGGCAGTACGCTCTCTTTTACTGCAGATAGTCTAAATCCTACTGCAGTTAGCAAGGTAACTGTCACATTTAATGGGGATACGCTCAATTCTAAGGGATTCACTTGGTATACTTCACTAGATTCCAAGAATAGTGATCTGCAGCTAGTGAGAAAGACAGGAGCGAAGAAACCTGATTTTAAGAAAGCCTTGAAATTTTCAGGTACTGCTTCTCTCTCTACTAATTCCGAGGAAGAGTATGTGCATAAAGCTGAAGCTATTGGACTTAAAGCAGATACTGAATACTACTTCCGTGTCGGAGATGAAAAACTAAATAGCTGGAGTGAAATGGGTACGTTTACGACAGCCCCCAAAAATGGAGCTTTCACATTTATTGACTTGACTGATACCCAGGCCAAAACAGAAGATGAAGCAATTCTTTCATCCCAGACTATTTCAAAAGCTCTAGATACTATCCCTAATGCTGATTTCATTGTTCACAATGGCGACTTAGTTGACGATGGAGACAAAGAGGAACAATGGGATTGGCTTCTAGGACATTCACAGGAAAGCTTGTTAAACACGACGTTTGCACCATCCGCAGGGAATCACGAGGACGAAAATTATGCTTTTATCGATCACTTTAATCTTGATGTACCTGAAAACTCTGCCACTGAGACAGGTGCTTATTATTCTTACGATTATAGTAACGCTCACTTTGTCGTACTTAATAGCAATGAGGATTCTGAAAAATATGCTAATTTTTCAGAAGAGCAAATTGAATGGTTGAAGGAAGATGTGAAAGCGGCTAAGGCTGATGGAGCTAAGTGGGTTATTGTCAATATTCACAAGGGACCTTACACAACATCTAACCATGCAACGGATGATGATATCATAGATCCAAACGGTGTAAGAAATCAGGTCGCACCACTCATGGCAGAACTTGACATCGACTTTGTACTTCAAGGACATGACCATATCTATGCACGTACTAAGCCGATCAAGAGTGATGGAACGGCTTCAAAAACCGAAAAAATTATTGAAACTAAAAAAGGACAAACCGTAGAATATACCATAAATCCAGATGGTACGATTTATTTGATACCTGCTACAGCTGGACCAAAAGTGTATTACAAAAATCAAAAAACCGAACTTGGATTAGCTTACTATAATCTATTTGAAGTAGCGGATGAGAATCATGCAGCTATCTACGGTCCAGATCCGGGCGATAATCGCCGTCCAATACGCGGCATAATTCAGAACTTTGTTGGTATCACTATTAATAAAGACAAACTGACTGCAATATCTTACGAAATTGATCAAAATAAAAATAATGCAAAACCTTATATTATCGATAAATTTGGTATTATCAAGAAATAATAGCTCTTTTGGATTGAGTAAGGTAATTATAGATAACACAAGTAAACTATATCTTAATAGTATCGTTTTAAACCAACAGGAATTTGAATGGTTTCGAAATGCAATCTAATCGTAGAAGAAAAGTGAAGTATAGAGAAGCCAGAAATACCATAGAATTAAATTATTTAGAACAGATAAATTGGGGCTGTCCCAAAAGTCATCAAGAATGACTTTTGGGACAGCCCCCTTTTTAAAATAATCGAAAATCTTTTAATGAATCTGCAACTTCTTCCTCTGTAATTCCGATATATCTTTTTGTAATTGATTGATCCGAGTGGTTGAAGATGTTCATTAATGTTACTACATCATGAGTCCGCTTATAGTAGTGATAACCGAATGTCTTTCTCATTGAGTGGGATCCAATGTCCGTACGTCCTATAAGTTCGGCTGCTTGAACAAGTATTCTGTATGCCTGTGTAGTTGTTATATGGCTATCACCTTTTCTTGATGGGAATAGATATCCTTCTTCATTCATTTCCTCTGTATAGTCTGCAATATCTGGCATGATAGCATCAAGGTGTACAGTACGTTCTTTCTTTGTTTTACCCTCACGGATTTTGAAATTAGATTTCCCTTTCACGTCCGATACTTTTAATTTTACAGTATCGCCTACCCGTAACCCCGTTGATATTCCGATTTTGAATAGAAGTACATTTCTATTTGCGTTCCGTTTGCCCATTTCTAACGCATCAATCATTTCTTTGATTTCTTTTTCCGTTGTTAATGGTTGAACGTCTATCATCATGCCTTTTTTTGTGTTCGTGTTTGCCATCGTAACAGCCCTTTTTTTATGTATCCTTTTGATGTTAATTCAATAATAGCATACATTGAATAAGAGGTCGACATCGCAATGTCTTTGTTAAGCTATTTTCCATGTATCCTTTTAGATAAATAGCACACATTGAATTTATGATAAGCAAGTTTTCCGTAACTTGATAACTTTTTAAAGGAACGATCCCGTAACACAATGATTTATGGATATTTGAACGGCAATATCTGCTAATCTATCGCTGTATGTCGTTGAGCCCGTCGCCGCCAAACCTATTTATTTCAGTTTCTGCTGTTAAAATCGCTTTTGAAAACTAAAAAAGCCCTCCGGATCTCCGTCGGGCCTTTAGTATAACTATTTTTAATTACTTACCGGAATAATTCCGCTGTCAGATTGATAGCCTGCTAGCGGATAGGCAGGGATTTCCTCCCAACGATTTGGATCAACGTTTTGTACTTCACCCGTAGCAATTCCTGAAATCAAGGATTTTAATCCAAGATAATTTTGTTTTATTAAGTGACCATTTGATTTTTGTCCTAAATTTCCATCTCTCGTATTTCCTTTCGTTTCAAAGAAGATTGCCGGATTGCTATGATGAGTTGGATTTATGTTATCGTAATTAAGCCCTAACATCATCGCCGAAACGACTCCGCCCTTAATGTCAATGTCATATTTCTTATCACCGCTGCCAGTTTGGTAACGATCGATGTGCATATGCCCGTAGTCTTTTAATGCATCATATACATACACCGACATTTGGCGAGTAAGATCATTGTACAAGCCATCTTTTATAGCCGGTAAAGTTGGCCCATTAGGCGCCAATGACACACCGAGCGACATTGATGTTGATTCATTTGTTCCGTATACCGTCTTAAATCCTTGGTGATGAAGATCAATCGCGTAATCCGGCTTTACATCTGCCCAATACTTATACGTTGTGATTGACTCTTTCGCTCTAAATCCATTCTCTGCCCAATCTCGATTTAAATCAACCGTGATCGGCCGCTCTCTGTTGTCTAATCTAGGTTCGCCATTTTCATTATAGAGCATAGTCGTCCGTGTATTCATAATACTCCCATCCGGATTGTTCATTGGGATCGCATAAATCGTCGTATTTTCCAAAATTGTTTTAACTTCTTTAGATCCACTGTTGCCAAATGTCTTTAATAATTCTAAAACAGCATCAGTTGTTAATTTTTCATCTCCATGAATTTGAGCTTGTATCCATACTTTGATAGATCCCGTCCCAACTTTTGCTGCGTAGATGCTTCGTTCTTGTTCACTCTTTCCATACTCGTCCAAAGTAAATATTTCTACTTTACCTTTACTCGTGTGTTCGATTTTCTTTAACGTATCGATCATATTCTCATAAGTGATCATACTGTCCATGCTCGTGTTACCGTTAGTCGAAGGACCCCCGGGCACTGTGTCTGCTGCATTAGCTTGAGATGAGAATGCTGTTGAAACAATTAAACCGAATGCAATAACAAACATAAATATCTTTTTCAAATAAATACTACCTCCTACTATTTTTATAATTACCTACTTTTATAGTATAATTGGTAGAATATTTAAGTAAATGGTCAATTCGGACTGTTGCGAAAGTGAAATCATAGAGACTTCCTATCTATTCATATTGCCCAAACGGATGCAAATAAGTTACCTAGCTAGGATCTGTCGTTTCATTCCCTTCTGCATCAATACCCCAGTCGGGTGGAATTTATTGACCCTCCTTAACCATACATGCCTTTCTCAATCGCATTTGAGCAAAAGAAATGACGAAGATTTTGCTATATTCTTGGAAAGACCCCATCGAAATATTATCTCCTGTAAATTATGTTGCATTAATTATCGAATACATCTCGTAAACTATGTTGCATAATAGCCTGAATCATAGATAATAAAACACAAAAATACAACATAAATGACATTATGTTGTAAAATGATAACGCTCACTGTTTGCTGTTAGCGTTTCGATATATCAAAGCAGTATCTAAGGTAAAATGTTGAAAACGATTAGATGAAAATCGATGAATTAAGGAAAAAGTAAAAACCCTTGATTACCAAGGGTTTTTACACTGTTTGAAATCATATGATTTCCAGGTATGGAGACGGTGGGAGTCGAACCAACCGTACCTAGGAAAGCTATAATTCCAGTGTTTGTAAGGGTTTATTGCTTCTGTTAAAAATGTTTGACTACGCTTTTGACTACGTTTAATAAAAAATCAGTTGCGGGGAGCAATAATTATTTTATACCAAGTGCTTGCGATGTTCAGTTTTGCAATTTCACTTCCTCAATGTGATCTTCTTTAAGTACATATATAAAGGTCTTATCTAAAACACTATGTAAATCCTCAAGATGCTCATCGCTAATAATGAAATCAGTTTTATCCGTTAAAATAATGAAGCGTTCCTCTCCATTGAATCGTTCACTGTAAAAGTCAACTAACCCTAAATTGCCATACGCTTTTAATAACTTGCGACCATTGTTTCTTTCATAAGTTTCTATCAAGTCGTTAAAATCCGTTGCCATTAAACGATAAGAAAGACCGTTTGGAATCAGTTCAAATTGTGCAATTTTCTTTGGAGGTTGCAGTGTAATAGTGCGTTGCTTATTAATAATTCCAAGTCGTTTTGCTTTTTGCTCTTCGATATCAATTAATTGTGCGTTCATTTGATTGATCAATGCCGAATTTTTATTGTCGTTATTGTCAGTTTGATAGTGCATCAAGCGATCCAATACATCATTATACTGTTGCTGGAATGTATCGACTAAATAATCATGCATTTTATTTAATTGAGATGTACGTTTTTTTTCAAGGGTGCTTCTTTCTTCAATTGCCAGCTGTAAAACTTTTTGTTGCAGAATGGGTTGCTCGTTAAATGAAAGCCCTGTAACGGTATGTGTAAATTGATCCAATGATAGCCAATATGGTGTTAATTGAATAACTGAACCATCCATACGCTTTGCAACGAAGAGTAACTGATTTTTCAATTCCTTGCCGACACCATCTTTATATACAAGCCGATAAGTATCAACTTCTAAATGTTCAGGTACGCTATACGGTAGCAAATATCGTTTGAAGACGAATTGATCGCTTGTTTTTAATAACAATTTCTTAGCCAGTGCGTATAAAGGATGCAATTTTGTTATATAAGATATTTCGTCGTTGCTGTGCTCAATATAGCCTGTGTATCTATAAGCATCTGTAATGGTTGCTTCCTTTGCGAATTGGTCACGAATAAGTTTAGGGAAGCGTTCTATACGCTTCACATGATTTTGATGACTATCGAATATTTTTACATTTGAGCTAGTAAAGGCATGATCCATCAATTCCACGTACATTCGATTGGGTACTTTATTGATTTCAATGTCGAATTGCGATTGTTTCATTATAGAGACATCCATTGCATCTGAGTCAAACTGCATTTTCTTCATCGTTTGAATCAATTCTTTGTGCTCATCACTGAGCCCCTTGTCCATTTTTTTTATGACATCTTCCAAGTTCTCACGTGTTAAAATAGCTTCTTTCATTAAATCAGCCAAATTAATATCGCCATCTAATAAATCTCCCATGAAGTTGTATACGAGATCACTACCCAAATCTTCCTTCATAGCATCAAGCTTTGTTAACAACCGAGACATAACATAGCCTTCCCGTGTATTTGCAGCTACAAGATTAAAAATGAAAACCTCATTTTTTTGCCCAATACGATGAATACGCCCCATACGTTGCTCTAATCGGTTAGGGTTCCAAGGGATATCATAGTTAATCATTTGATTACAGAATTGAAGGTTAATGGATTCACCCCCAGCATCCGTGGCCAACATAATTTGGGCATGGTGACGGAACAAATCTACTTGTTTACGTCGCTCATCCATGGAGAGGCTACCGATAATTTTAGCGATTTGATCGACCCTATGGATCAATTTCCCTTCTAAATACTTTAATGTATCCACGGATTCTGTGAAGATTAATATTTTCTCGCCCGTGTAGATTAAGCCATCTACTCCAAATAACATCGTTTCTAATTCTAAATACTTTTTCTCTAACTCATGTTTTTCCAAAGAAGTTGTCATAATTAATAACTTTTTAAGCTCTGAAATTTCTTCTTTTAGCAACTCAACATCGATTGTATCTGTAGAAAGTTCTAATTTTCGTTCAAGTAAGTCAGGGGACTCTACTACATCTTCTTCTAGATTACTTTCATATAGCTTTTCTAGTTTTTGTGCGTATTTCTTTCGTTCTAACTCAGTATTAGCTAAAATAGCCAGTAATTTTTTGTAACGTCGTCCAAGTGATTTATGGATGGCTTCAATTGATGAACTCAATCGACGCTGTAAAAGCATCATTGCAAAAGCAGTACTATTATGGCCAGCATTTAATGCCCGATTAAAATGGGTTTGCACATACTCCGTAACAGCATTGTATAATTCAAGTTCCGGTTCTGTTAAATTATATTGAATCGTTTTAGTTGTTCGTTTTGGAAAAATTGGTGTGCCATCAAAATTGACCATGGACTCTTTTAATCGACGAATAATAAAAGGATTGGTCTTATCTTGGAGTGTTTCACTTGCTGAGATATGTTGAAATAAGTCCGGCTCTATTAATTTCATTAGTAAACGGAAGTTTTCAGCATCCCCTTTATGGGGAGTTGCCGTTAATAATAAACAATGCTCTGTTTTAGCTAACAGCTTTTCACCAAGATGATAAAGTTTTGTTTTGGATGTTTTCTTTTTAATTTTTCCGTATGAATATGCGGCCATCTTATGTGCCTCATCTACAATGACTAAATCGAACTGAGCTTCTAAAATCAGTTCTTTAATATCATCACGGGTAGACCAGTAAATTGAAGCTAGGCAATGGTTGTTTTCAATAAAAGGATTTAAACTACCATATTCGTTTAAAACGGCTCTGTTAATGATTTTAAAAGACTCTTGGAACTTTTCATCCATCTCTTCTTGCCATTGACGGAGTACTAGCGGTGGCACGAGAATTAAAATGCGTTGGACGCTTTCACGTGCCTTTAATTCTTTTATCAACATACCTGACATAATCGTCTTACCAGCGCCAGGATCGTCTGCTAGTAAATATCGAATGTTTGAGGAGGTCAACATACGACTATAAACAGCTTCAATTTGATGAGGCAATGGAATGACTTCCTGATTACCAAGTGCACGTGTTCTAGAAAATTTGTCCTCCAGTTCAAGTATTAGATATAATAATCTTTGTTGGATGGATTCTCCCGACAGCTCCATACTCAAATCTTTAGACGTGCTGACGACTGTTAGTTTCTCAATATCATGTGACGTCAATAATTGCTCATAATATTGATTAGACTGACGTCCGATACCTTCTAACAAATGATATTCTTCTCCAAATGCTTCTAGTTTTTTTATTTCAATTGTTTCAGGAAAAAAAGGTCCATTAATAATATCTCCAATGTTCATGCTCTACCTCCAAAAAAATCCCTCACTCAAAAGAGTAGGGGATTGTAGGGTTTCTCTCTATTACCGTATCTCGAATGGTTCTAATGACTGTAAAACGTTCCTGATCTAAATCCCCTATACGTACATGGTAATCGAAGGGGAAGAAGATTGCACTATTATTTACTACTTCCATCGAAATAGTGTTCGTTTCATAATGAATCATGAAAACTTCTAACTGTAAAGATTGTAATAACGGATGCTCCAGTGATAGTTCAAACAATTCTTTTTCGTAAACACCTGATTTAATCATCCTTAAAATACCCCACTCTTTTGCAGATGAAAAAACGGCACCTGTTGCTACTTCCACACGCCGGCGATCCCCATAAAGATTTTTCATTTGAGAAACAACCGTTCGGCTATGTACCTCATCAGCCATTTTTAAGTTCTTTCCTACAAATATCATTTGTTCCCTAAAATAAGGATATGCAATGCTAACCAAACAATAATGAACAAACTTCTTTTCTGTTGCATTTAAATAGGGATATTCTGCAACCAATTTTTCATGGATATCATGAATGGAGGGCTCCACTAAACTCCAAGTTTTCATTAACATTGTAATGGCATTTTTTCTAGATTTATCACCTTTTATAGCGCTAAGTAATTCTTCATCTAGCCGTGTGTACATGTCTTTTTTATCTGGATAACGTCGTATGAGATTCGCTGTAGTATCCAAATATGCGAGTTGAATTTTTTGATCAAAACCTACTGCTTTCATTACATATACCCACTTCCTATCTACTAACTTTGATGAATGGCACAATCATTTCTTCGATATGAATGCCACCATGCGAAACATTTTTTTGATTCTTAGGCACAAAAGCACCGTTTTTTTCTGCTAATAAGATGTGGTAATCACTTGGTAAACTGGTGTCATCCCAAATCATCGTATCCTGCTGTTCATTCACCGTATGATTTCTTATATTGAGTGAGTTGTATATTCGAACGCGCTCGCCTTTAGATTCAACAGTAACACCTTGTCCAATGCGTCCTCTACCGATACATTCCACATTTCCATGATCTGCAGTGAGGTAGACTTCAAATCCAGAATTCATTAAATCTTCTAAAAACGTGGTTAAATACTGTGAATGCAACCAGGTATTCAATTCTGACTGAACAGTTTGAAGGCCTTGTGCAGCACCGTGCATGAATTGATCAATAACATCAATGACAGCACCGTAAATACGGATAGAAGGGGAAAACTGATAGGCTAGGTCTTCCTGGTTATACGTGTTCAAGCCTAGAGATTTTTCAAAAGCAATATTTTGTTTTGAAAATCCTTGTTCTTCCCAAAATGCTGTCCATAAAGCTTTTTCCTTATGCGTACTCGTAATGGTTTTTGCAAAAAAACGAGGTTCATAGCCAGAAAATAAAGCTTGTCTAGAAACAGAGGTTACACTGGGAACCCACGCAAACACGGCATCTTCTTCAAAGTTCCAGGCTGTTGAATGAAGATGATTTTTAATGAGGTGCCATTGCGTGAAACTCATACCATCTAACACAATTAGCGCAATCTTTTTATCAGCTTGTCGTGCTAAATAATGTGGGATTTGATGAACCATTTTAGGTTTAGGTACGACAGGTAAAGAACGAAGCTGCTTAAAGTTTTCTAGCATCCACTGTTTAAATACTTCGTTTGCTTTTGCGACGTTGGCTTGAAAACTTTCGTGATACTTCCCCATTTTTAAGTGTTGCTGTTGAAGTAACCCAATCTCATTAGCGAAACGTAACCAATCATTCCGTTCAAAGCCCGTATATTCTTCTTTGAATGGAGAAGATTCACTAGAAACCTTTTCTTCTTGTATAAGTAGTCCGGGTAGCATCCACGGTTCAAATCGAATATCGTTTGTAACTACAACGGGCTCAATATATGTGTCAATATAGTGCTGTACAAAAGGATCATGGAACAAATTAAAACTATAGGACTCGTAACTTTCCGCGACTTGTTTATTGGCCTGGTGAACAAAATGATGGATATATTGTTGCCACTTTTTATTAAAAAAGTGATGAAATTCTTTCTTAGATTGGAAAATCGTTACACCAGCCGGTGAAAGTTGTTTTGGTGGCATCGTGAGTAATCTTTCTAAACGCTCAAACAAAAAGCGAGAAAGCCCCTCATCGAATCTTTCATAATAGAGTATGCTGGATTTCACTAAATCGGTTTCATTGTAAATGCTTGATGCATGAATACCACAGACATCTTTTAGTAAGAAGTCTGTGGTTTCACGACTATTTATCCCTTGCGCAATGGAATGCTGAGCTATATAAATTAGCTCGTACATCCAACTAGGGCACTGCCGTACAATGGCAGGTTCTAAATTTGGAAACAGCTTATTAAAGGACAACGTTACACAAACGGCTTGTTCATATACATCATAAGGGACTCGGGTGAACTGACTGTTCGGAATAACGATAAGCAAGCTTGAACGTTCAGTTCGATGTAGATGCCGAAATTCACTTTCATAGTATTCACGGAAAATGACGGGATCTTCATAAAAATGAAGCGTGCAATTTTTTCGCGATAAAATGTCTTGTATCTTAGATTGACCAAGCAGATTATGTTCATCGGATACAACATATATAAGCCCGTTTCCCGTGAAGTAAGATGCGATTTTTTCAGACCAGTTCAACCCTATCACCTACTTTCTTTACACATCTAGACGAATTTGTGCATTGTCGTAAAACATTAATAGCTTATCATCTTCCTGGATGACACTTTCAGGTAAACGATCACCAACTGTAACAATTTTCGCGTAGTCTTTATCACTCCACGCCTTTTTGAAGCCTGCTCGGATGGCTTCTGTACGGAATTGCTTTAATTTCTTTTTATGTGTACCAAGCTCCTCTACATAACTATCAAATTCGCGTAATAACGACTTTTCACGTAGTTTTTCAAGGTCCGCTTGTTTATTTGGATCAGGTACATACCAACGATTTAGCGCTTTGTCTTTCATCTTCTCGTCGTTATTTTCTAATCCGCGGAAATCATGATAATTTCGACGTAAGTAGCTGCCAATTTGATCTGGAACGACTTCGTCTCCTTCATAGCGTAAGAAGTTTTGGAGGAGTAAAGAGTCCAATTCAGGTAATTGCTCATGTTTAGCAATATGCTGAATTTCCTTCATAAACTGTGGGTGTAAATCTTGACGTGTTTGAGGCTTCTTCATCAATTGTTGACGAATCCATTCAATCGCACTGTTTTCATCCGAAACAAATAAACTCATTTGAGAAAACTCTTTAACAAGTATTCGCTTCTTATCGTACTCAGCTACTTGCGTCTCCAAAAATGCCATGCCATCTCGCATAGGGAAACGCTGTGCTACACCTGATTGGAACTCGGATGAAGAGATAGGTACAGGTAAGTTATTTTGAACGTGATAAGCTATCATGCGATCAAAAAGGATACGAGGTGTGCGTTCAGGAATTACAGATGCCTCTCCTTTTATTCCTAAAAATATTACTAGCTGTTCTAAGTACTGAGTAACAAAAGACCAAGCCGATTCAGGTGTATTTGTTTGTTCTCGTATCGTAGAAATGTATTCTTTTGAAGGCTTATATGCTGAGATAACTAAGTCTTGCTTGACCGCTGTCATAGATGTTACAGCTTTAAAACTACCTTGTTTTTTATCTAAAGCAGCTACGTTAGCAATAATAAACCCAGCTTTTTGAAGAGCGTTTTGAATAGAGTTCCAAATACTTGCCTGAGAGTTACTAAATTCAATGGTTATCCATCGCTCGGGCTTTAATAACCTATATAATTCATTTAAAGCCCCATTCATTAAATTTTCATATTCAAAAAGACTTTTCTTTTGAGTATTATTTACAATTGCCTCTGTTTTACTATCAGTATATATACCCATGAAAGATTCCCAGATAAAATTCAACTCGGAATACATTAAATTTGAACCGAATGGAGGATCGATGAAGATATAATCGATACTTTCAGAATTTATATTACTCAGATCAATAGATGATTGATTAGTTATTATGCTGTTATTCGACTGAGGGATTGTTTTCATAACAGATTTTAATTTGCTTCTAAATGCAGCAGTTATTGGACGTTCTCCATTAACACTGGGCACGTATAATGTTCCTGTTACAGAACCGAAAGAAAATAGTCCACCATCTGTTAAGAGTCTTGAGATATTAACCTTTACCATTTTTGTTGAATAAGAAAGGCTACTTCTTAAGATCCCTAAAAATAAGGATTTAAATTCGCTTGATTTTACTTTATCTAGGATTAAAGAAATAGTAAATAAATTTCTTTCAGTAAAAAAGTGGTGGGTATGAGTTAAACCGATTTTATCATTTCGTCTAGACTCATCTCCATCAATCATTCTGTCAGTTTTGATTTCATTTGGCCAATCAATATTTTCTATTTCTTTGATTAAATTTAAATCATATTCATCAGGAATTTTATCATATCTTTTTCCATTGTACGTGTAATTAATCAGCACTAACTTCTGGGAAACCTTTTCTATTATGTCATCTAGAACTGAATCATATACTTTAAGTAATAAAGGCTGAATTTTACGTTTAGTTAGTAGTGCGTTACAGGAAGGGCAATTAAATTCATCTTTAACCTTTTTTATATCCTTATCTACAGCGATGTCGAAAAAGTTAAAAGAGATCCCACATTCTGAGCAGATGAAATCATCACTCCAAACTGCATAATTAATCTCTCCTTCAATTTCTTTTCCATTTAAAATATCCTTTGTCTTGAAGAATTTGTCTACGTGTAAGGATAAATCATTTAAAAGACTATCAGCTTCAATTGTAAACTTCGCTTTATTAATGGAACTATTATAATTTGATGAAATAAGTGCTGCAGTAGGGGATAAATCATTTAAGATAACTTTCCTTTCCCCTAGCTTGTAAGAACCTTCATCTGAATGAATATTGTCATCTTCGTCTATGGTGAAACCCATCGAGGTTATTTCTTTTTCATTACCACACATATAACCAGCAACGCCAGTCATTCCAGTTCCAGAAAATACATCTATGATAGTATCCCCAGGATTTGTATAGTGTAAAATATATTTCATGATTGCTTTGTGCGGTACTTTAGTGTGATAGCTATGAGCATTGTAAATCATCCCGCTTTTTCCAATACTCACATCACTTGCATAAGGACCAACTTTTTTAAAATGACCAATCTCGTTCGAATGAATTAACTCATTAATCCAAGGATTTGGACATGCTGTGTAATATGGAGGATCTGATAGTGCTATTATGTCCTCGTCTACTCCAATTGGGAATCCTTCAATGTTTTTTAACTCAGGTAGCTTTTTTCGTAATTCTTCCCTGAAATAATCTCTACGGGTCTCTTCACTTTCGAATGTCATGCCTAAGCAGACAACGGGTGTGTTGTCTGCGGCAGATTGTTCATCTAGGAAAGAAAGCTGTTCGTCGTGGTGTGACATGTGTCTCTCCTCATTTCTTTAACATAATACGTACTTGGTTTGTCGGTGTGGTTCCAACCGTTTTTGTAATAAGTTCATCGAATCGTTTCCGTAACTCATCTACTGCTAATGGGTGTCCGTTGGCCATCATTTCTTCAATATCTGAAATGGATAGTTCTATTTTGTGGATCCCTTTTAACAAGTCATTGATTGCTTGGATTAAACGAATGTCTAACGGCAATGTGAATGCTTGGTTTGCAATGAGTGCTTCCACAAGCTGTTGTTGTTCGGATTTTAATAGTGTAATGTTTTCTTTCACAGCTGGATCATTGAAGTTAGTCAGTAATGTTTCTGTCCAGTTTGTCAGCATTGCGGGAAGCTCTTCTTGCATTTTCTTCAACGTTGCTTTTTCGTTTGTCGCAATTTCGATAGGACGGAATTTACACTCCGGGCACATAGGTGCATGTTCCAAGTTTTCTTCGGATACGTGATAGCAAGTCTTTAATTGGGATACAGTACGTTCCCAATTAAATAACTCTTCTTTGGGCAAAATTGAAATATGGGCAGCCAATTCTTTTAATGCCTTGGTCTGTGCATCGTTTAATAATGAGTTTTTCAGCATGTTTTCAGTTGCATTTAAACGAGATTGGTCATGTGCTTCAATATATAGCTGGATATACTCTTTTTTCAATGCATCGAGTGCAGTCAGTTCCTTGGTAGTGTCCTGGTGTTGTTTTAAAGCGTACTGTAATTCGTCCAGCGCATCGTCTACACGTAGGGACCATTCAGTTTGGCTGCCAACGTTTGGCTGGGCAATTTGCAAGTAACTTACGCGCTGTTGAATTTCTTTAATTTGTAGTTCTAACTTTGCAAAAGAAGCGAGTTTAGTTACAGCTTCTTTTTGTTTTTCGATAGTTGCAAGATCATATTTCAGATTACGCATTTTTGCAGGTGTATCATATCGTTTTAGACCTTCACAAAATTCTTTGTAGTCCTCAAGTATCTTTACATTCTCTTGAACTTCAGCAGTATTTAGTAATGGACCATCCCATGTAGGTAATCCTTTTTTAACGACCTGAATGATATTTAATACGTCAAGAATAGCATCGTTTGCCTTACTTGCAATGGTTGTAATTGTGCGTTTTAACATATCGTCCTCATAGTTGGCGATGCGCTCATCAAAGAGATCGGCTACGGCATTTAACTCAGCGACAGGAAGTCCTGTTGGCTTTTTTATATGGCTGAATTGAGTTAATTTTGATAAAGGGAGTTGAATGTACTCTTGTAAATTAGAGGCATTGTACGTTGTCCCTTCAATTGTTACCTCCACTGCACCCGTATAGACCATGGCTCCAAGCAGAACGACGAATAATTCTGGCTCTAGATGGAACTGCTTTGTATATTGAAGGTCTTCAACCCCACGAATAAATTTGGTTTCAATTAATTCATTGTGATTGATAACTTGGCCATGTCCCTTTTGTTTTAACAAATCTAAAACCCATTGGGCAAAACCAGATTTCTTGGTTGATACTTTACCATCTGTATCGAATAACACCAATCCATCTAAAATGGCTGCCCCTTGCTTCGTTTCTTTTCCATTTACATAGTGAAGCGCATCCCGGACGTATGCTTCCAAATTTCCTTTTGATAAATAAGAACCTTGGATTTTGCTGAATGCAGGGTAATCTTCATATTTTTGCCCGAACCAATCTGTTAAAATACCTTCTGAAATGATGTTAATAATTTCTTGAATAGTAGCGTTTGAAGGTAAAAACATTCCAAATTCAAGAACAGTCCCTTTTTTCCCCTTATACGTAATTTCAAAAGAGTGTACAAAATTTTCATTTAGCCATTTGTTGATTTCTTTAAAGTAACTATCTATTTTTCTCGAATACAAGCCCCTAGTTGCAGACGTCGTTTCCGTTTTTAAGTCATTTGCAGCTGCATATAAGCGTAATAACTGAGTAAAATGTTCGTCTTTTTGATTGAGTTCAAAAAATAGTTCATCGGATTTTTGCTCATCTTTAAAAGGTGTTTTTAGATATGGGCGTAACATGTAGATATAAAAATCACGTTCAGGTTGTGCGGTTGAACGTTCATTTGGTGCACCGAAAAACAAGTATCCCTGGCGTGTAATACGGCGAGCATCCCAAGGTAGGTTGTGACGCCAAATTTTATATCCTGATACATACGTATTGTCATCAAGTGTAATGGCTTGTTTTAAAATATCGTAATAGAAGCGATCTAATTTGTCATCTTCAATCTTTTCAGCTTTTTGCTGAATCAAGCTATCGATGTCAATGTCTTTTTTTAGGTCTAAATAATACTGCCCATTGGCTTCGTTTGCTGATAAGTATTGGTAACTGACGGTTTTTTGAATTTCCTTAACAGCCGCATCGACATTGGTTTTTAAGAAATCAGAGGCATCTTCTAAATCGCTTAAAAGATCCATTCCCCCTGGAGGTGTTAAAAACAACTCATCCCTTAATTCTTCAGCTGTTAACCCTACTTTGTCGTAAATATCTGATGTAGATAGACGGTATAATGACAGTGCATTAATGATGCGTAAAGAGATGGGTTTATAGGCGCGTTTCTCCAAAGCATTTTGCACGCGGTCTTTCAGTATTTTTGCTTTATCCATTACTTCTTTAACATCTGGATTTGATTTGTACGAAGGATCTTCCTCGATGAATTTCCAGTAGCTATCATACGAAATCAGCCCTGGCTCCCCTTCAGGTAGTTCCTTTTCAAGAACGCTATTCATCTCAATGCTAATTGTCTTTAGCGCTTCACGTTTTTCGATACCATTTACTTTTTCAAATGCACTTAAGTAGGCAGGATGAATCGGGAAAAGATTCACGTACGATTCCATATCTTCATTCAACCGTCCATATAGCGTTGTGAATGTAGATAGATGTTCCCGAATCAATGCTTTTTGTTCATCGGTCTTTTTTAATAGGCGTTCAGATACAACGTGTGCGATATCTTCGCGGACGATACGGACTTGCTCGAAGCGTTCCTTTACACGGCGTAATGGTTCAGCTACAAAGCTGAAACTTGGGTTATCAAATAGCATTTCTTGAATACCTGCTATAAAGCGAAGACGCGTTTTACTACAAATTTCACCTATTTCACGTAAGAAGCCTAAATCCAGTGTGATTTCTTGCTCTTTGCGACCGCGTAAATAATCGAGTAACTCATCTACTACGACCAGTAGACCATGTTTAGGATATTTCTCATTGAAGAGCCCCATCATTTCTTCAAGAGCATCTTTGTTATTTGTAATTTGATCGAATGGAGGGAATGTAAAATTGACATCCATTTCAGCAAGTCCATTTTCAATATTGGATACTAAAATATCACGTAAGGATGTACCGACGCCCCCAATCTCCAAGCGGATTACTTTGAACTTCCCTTCGATTTCTTTGGACTTTTCTGCAACAGAAGAATTCGTAATATGAGTGCTTGCACCTTCACGTTCGGCAATCGTAGAAATGACACTCATTAAGTGAGATTTACCTGTACCATAGTTACCGACAATGAGCAGACCTTTATTATCAACAGCCCGATCAAACTGAAGCTGGTTAATAATCAGATCATTTAGTTGTTCAGCCATACGTTCTGAAATAACATATGTATCCAATAATTGAAACGCGCGATCTTTGTCATTGGCATCTTTTAATTGGATAACGGATTCTATCGGTTCAAATTGAACTAAATCTTTATATTGCATTTGGACGCTCTCCTTTTAGTTGATGACTATAGCATCATGAATGGGGTATTTCGTATATTCCGGATGTTCGGGTTCCGCATATATGAATTCTTGTTCTGTTAGTTTGCCACGCCAGGCGATTATTAACGTTTTATTGCGACTGGCACTTTTGAATAAATCAAAAGCATTTACGGATAATGAAGGATCAAATAATAGCTCGTAATAATCTAAACAAATCGTGTTTTCTGGATAGGATTGAATGAGTGTTGAAAAAGTATCTGTGATTTTATAAACACGCCGATTTTGAGGTACATCCTTCAAGATACGTGAAAATTCCAAGTTCAAATTAATATATGGAAGTCTTTGTTGTTCACTAAAACCGCGCACGGTATGGTCTACTTTATCTTCGTTAATGAAGACTTGTCTAAAATACCATTTATTTATATCTGGAAGTATTTGCTGCAATTTTTCAATGTGGTTTAAGTTCATCTAATCACCCGATTTATAATGTAATAAATTTTTTGAACGTCTTCTTGTAACTCTAAAAACTTCTCTCCGAATGAGTCACATACATATTATAAAAACAATAATCCTTGTACCACGTTCTTAAATTCTTAGGCATAAATGCTGCAGCGTAGCTTGTTCGCCATCAACCATAATTCCTCTTCAAAACAGATATATGCAACTGCCATTCATTTCGTTTTCTTTCAATTTGTTTAGTACGTTATAAATCTCCCTAGCTGAGTCAACATTCCTACCTCAATCATACCAATGAAACCAGGCAGTCACAACATAGCGACAGATATTTGGTAGCCAATATTAATTCAGTATACTTCTATCCAAATGTGTAATCTTATGAACCTTCATCACAAATCCAATCGCATCAAAAAATAAAGTAGCTACTCCCCTTAATCTTAGGAATAGCTACTTCATCTTTTGGTCATTTGGCGTCTATGTCTACTCCTTCATCCTCACTTAGTTTCATAACATAGTCGCTTACTAGTTTTAAATGTTCAGCAGACATACAATCTATAGATTGAAGCAAGTCTTCTCTGTTCACTTTTGCCACACTAACCTCTTCACAATCATCAATATAACATTTCATTACCTCTTCAAGTGAATACGTCACATAATCTGGACTGTTCTTCTCTATATCGTGTAACCTAAAAATCTCAATTTCATCTGCAGTCGGCATATTGTCTGGTTGATTCAAGTCTCTCAAGTACATTTTTAAAGCTACCCATCTTTCTTCCGATACATTTACTTCAAATACTTCATTGAATTCTTTTCGATTCATTATCATTTCGTTCACTATTTGGAATCCTGTTCTCAGCTCATCGATGGTTGCATTTCTATGAAATTCACCATTCGCATAGCCTTCTCTACCTTGTCTAATCGCTTCAATTTCGTCATCAGATGGTGCTTCGATAGGCATCGCTTTAACCTTAAATCTCAGGTACCTGTGCGTGACACTAATCAAGTTATTCACTACATTGTATAATAATGGATTGGAAAGTAGACATATTAGCAGATGTCTGCTTTTTCTGTATGTTCATTCAGTTGCGCGAATTTTTTGTCTTTGTGTGACGCACAGGTGCCAAAATTATGCCCTGAACAACTGTTATTCAAGCGAATGGATAACTTCTACATTGTATAGTTCAACATCAGTCAGTTCACCATCATAATTCGGATTTATTGTATACCAAGCTTGGGAATTAAAATAGTAGTCCAAATCAAGTGATTTGAAGATGTAACCGTGGCGTGCGTAGATTTCGTTGCGTGCTAGCCGTAAGTCTGACTGTGTGAGTCCGTATAGCTGACTTTCGGTTAATTTATCATACTGGCTGTCAGCTAAAATATAATAATTGTAAGCATCTTGTATGGGAGCATCTGCTGGTAAATTATTATCCTCATTCTTTGCTGTATCTTGACTGTCATCCATAGTAACTTTTGTATAAGCGTAATCATCTTCGTAGCTATATTCTACACTTCCATGATTCCCTCTTGTTACGATAAGAAAGGCGATTATCACTGATGCAATGAGCAGCCCGGCAGCTGACCAAATTTTCTTGTTGACGATTCCCAAGGTCTGCTGTTCTGTCGGTTTGCTTCTAAAACCTTCCTTATCCAACGACCTGATTCCGGGCTCATCCAGTACTCTTTGTCTTTCCATGGATGCAAATCGTTTTGCAATGTTATTCCCGGCTTCTTTCTGCGCATTCTCAGTATGTTCTGAGTGGGCCAAAGTCTTAATGATCTGACACAGCTTTTCCTCTGAATAACAGTAAGATACTTTTAATTTAGGAAACTTCCTTGACTTCAACAGCCATTTATAGAAATCTACCGGCTGTTCTGTATAGAAATAATGCATTCTGAAATATATATCCTTCATATCTGCTGACCATAATTTCACTTCAGGCCGATTCAGAAATGTTCCTATTGCAAATGTATTAAAAACGACAACTGATGTGATTAACTTGTGTACACCCTTTTTATTCTCAACCATCGAATCAAGAATACACTTCAATTCCTCCCGATAGTTTTCAGCTTGTTTCAATGGATAATGTTCACCTGCTTTGACCGAAACCTTACCATTAGGATGAAAATGTTCTACAAATTGTTCACTCCAAGTCTTTACCTCAATGAATATGAATCCTAACTTTTCCTCTACCACTAAGATATCTGCTTCAAAATGAAGTAATGCGGGATCATGGATAATATGTGCATCAGTCGGCAGCTGTTTTTCCAACATTAGAAGGATCTGTTTCTCACCTATTAATCCCTTTTTTGTATTAGCATCCGTTTCCGTAGCTATTTTGCCATCCAGCCGCTGCAATCCATCTATTTTCCCCATTACTCTCCACTCCCTATCAGTTCATATAATGGATCACTAATTCATAACAGCGCTCTTTTGTCAGGTCTGCCTGCGTACTAATGTAGGTGAGCGATTCGAATGTACCTCCCTCAAATTCCGCTGCATTTGTACCAGCCGACTGGTCTCGATATTTGATCCATTCACGTTGTTTTTCCCGCAGCTGATTCATGTCGTTTGAGGATAGCTGTTTTTTCAGCAAGCTGTAAATTTCATTCAAAGCAACATCCCACCTCCTATAGCGCTCGCTTTCTGCCTCTTTCATATCCACTGTCACACCGTTTACATACAAATAGTTCAAATCAGCTAGCCCTCGCTCAATTGCATCCAATTTATTTCGATATTGTTGTTGCTTGTCTGACGCAGTAAGAATGACATCTTGTTGGATTACTGCACTTTTATTAGGCGTGACTACTGTTGCTTGCTGCTTTCTCACCTCAGTTTCAAGACGTTTCTCTAGACTGGCTAGCTGCTCACTGAATTTATCCATAACAATTTGAGTCTCCTGCCCTTTCTGCAGCTCCTCAATCGTCGTCCGTGCTTCTTTCATTTCGCCTGCTTTAACAGACTTCTCGATATCCGCTAGATGCGCCACCACTTTCGCAGACGTTTCCAGATTCACCTTTACAGTATCAATCTGTTCTTCTACCTTTTGGCGCAGCCCAATTGCCAGTTCTTCTTTCTGCAATAAAGCCTCCGCTTGCTTCAGCGCACTCTCCCAGTCCCCAGTTTTCATATCCTTCTTCATTAAACGGAATGCAATTAAATCCACTTTCATCGAAATCGCTTCCTGTTCATCCGGTTTCTCATCTAGCGCAAGCTCGATTGATGACAATGCCTTATCATATTCCCCATTGGCCAACGCAAGCTTCCCCTGCTCCATTGCTTTATCGAACGTTCCGTTGGAGCATCCCACCAGCATCCCAGCCAGTACAGTTACAGCACCTATTCGTTTAATCAATAGTCTCTTTCCTTTCAGTGTAAAGATGCACAAGCGCTGTCATCTTTGAATTTTCTGTTTTTATGACTATTATACCATTAACATTGTCTATTAAATGATCGTTTTAGGGAAGGTTATGTATTTTTATAGAAAAGTCACCTTCCTGGCAAGTGAAATGTACCCTATAAGAAAGACAGTTGAAAAAGTCTCAATTAAACTACAGGTGCGTGACACAAATCAAGTAATTTATTACAATTGTAAAATAATAAAATGAAAATCAGACAAATTGCCGAATGTTTGCTTTTTTTGCATGTTTTATTCAGGCGTGTTAATTGTTTGTCTTTGCATGACGCACAGCGTACCCCAAATTTAATTGTAGTAAATTACCAATATAGTGTAGAGTTGTTTCTAACATGGAAACGAAAATCCGAAGGGAAAAGAATTCTCTAAAAACTATATTTAGGAGTGATAAAGACGTGAATTTAAATTTAGTAACCAATCTCGATCAAGTAAAACAAAATCTAAAACAATACAACCATGAACTACAAAATGGCGAGATGACTCTTCGTACAAATGGTGTTCAACAATGGTATTACATGATGGAACTAGATCTTTTTGGACCAAGTCGATATATTGGCTATGAAGGTGTAACGATTCATAAGCACAGCCAAGCATTTGGATTAGATGGTGGTGAAACAACGAGAGCACTAATCAAATGGTTCCAATTATGTGATGATCCAGAATTACTCTTGAAAATCACTGATAAACTAGTGGACCACCTTTCCAAATTAGATATGGATGTGCGTCGTAACAAGGAAGAGCAGCCGGCATTTAAATTGAATTTACTAAAAGAAGATATTCCAAAACTAAAACAACTTTATTTAACTGAGGAATTCGTGATTGATATTGGGAAGTGCCAAACATGCAATAAATCATTCTGGGAGGAACCGTTTTATGTACATAAGAAACGTGGTCCATACTGCTCTCAGAAATGTTTACCTGAAGGTGTACTTAATGAATATAACGCGATTGCCTATATAGAATTTATTGAGAGTTTCAGAGAGTTTGTAGATGTCTTTAACGAGATTGAAAACGTTGAAATACGTGATGATTTATTAACGGATGTATCCTATACAATGGATCAAATGGGCGAATATATATTAAAGGATCCTGAGTCAGAGTACGAGGAGTTTATCATTGCACTATTACCTAAATTTGAAGCGCTACACAATGATATTTGGAATTTCTATGTAGACGACGAGCATTTGGAAATAGAACGAGCTGTTTATATTAGCTGGGAAAATTTATTGAGTGGGGACATTCCTCTAGATAAATTAAAATCATTCGCCGATCACTTAGAGAAATTATTAAAAAATGCTAATCCTCATTTCGACATTATGTATTATCAATATTTTTATATTGATGATAATTCTAGAAGCATCATTTATTACACAAGTTCCATCGCTTCTCTTGAAACAGATATTATATTAGAAAAAATTTTCGATGAATGTATAGCCTTTCTAGAAAACTACAATTTAGATCTAGATGCAGCGAATTATGTGTATAAAACCTTCGTTGCTCTATGTCCAAGATGTACGATTTATGAAACCTTAGAAGATTTTTCAATGAATTCAGATAAAAATTTATTTTGCTGCCAAAATTGCTCATAGAATAATGAAAGAGAGCCTAAATAATCGGGCTCTCTTTCATTTTCAAAGTTCACATTCCACTATAAATTCATTCAAACTGAGTTCAATATGATGACAATCTACAAAAAACACCTTCACTTGCACACCATCATCACTGTTAAAACAGATTTCCTCAGTCCCCTTAAACTCATCGTTCGTCGGATATAGAAGCCATACCTCTTTGGTTCCATATTTCTTCGCATACGCATACATCTGATACATATCTGCCTGCGAAATGCCATAATTACTATTCGGTACATTTTTTAACAACTTCCACTTCGTATCAATAATAATCGTTCGTTTTTCTGCTTCATTTCTTAAAACAATATCCGGTCTTAATGCAAACTGTTTCTCGAATAAATGATACTTTCGATCTTGCAATGATATCGACCATTCCTTCTGTGAAATCATTCTTCTCAAACTCCGCCCAACATAATCCTCAAATACTCGATCCATTGGAAATAAAAGTGCTTGTACAAATGAAATACCGGCAAACGTTGTAAAACTTTTATTGTGTAAAAAAATCTTAGACCAATTTAAGACGGTTTCATAGTCCTTTGAATTCCGATCGATTTTCACTTGTTCGAAATCCTTTTCAATAGTAGTTGAAAGCTCAACTAATTCAAAGTTTGCTAATAGTTTCCGTAATTCTTTCACATTTTCTGCACTCTCAGATTCTTTTGTCAGCTTTACTAGTGTTGATTTAATCAATCGATTTTCTGGTCGGTTCAATCCGAACTCATCGTACTGTACATAGAACCGTTCCTTATGCACCAAATTATGTTTAATTTGCTGTGAGAAATTCATCTTCCCTTTAAACACTTTGAGATTATCTTCCACTCCATAATATGTCGATTTCAATCCCCGTTTAACAAGATGCTGCACTTCCTGGATATACAATCGAATAAATATCTCAAATATCGGCATTTTTTCTGTATTTAAGTTTGATTCATTAAACGTTTTGCTTGGAAAATCCTTTAGTGTCTTTAACATTTTTAAGAATGTCTTTTTCGAATCATCCTGTGTTCCCCCGTGAATTTTCGGGAGTATTTGCAGCTGTACACCATTATTTAGCTGAAGCACACCAACATAGTTTTTAGCACGAATTATTTTACCGACACCTCTTTTTGATGAGATTGTCAAAAAATCAATTGCATCCGCTTCGTTTGATTCGTTGAAGGTTAATATTAGGTTTTCTAATTGACTAAACGAAGCTTTGTCTAAATAGACTGCCCCCGTCTCTTTACTCATTTCTAGATTGCTTGTGATGACATCATATTCCTTTAATTCTACTAATTTTGTCTTCATATGACTTACTCGTAAATTTCAATATAACTAGCATGCTTTTTAAAAGCTGCTAATTGAATTGAATACTTACTTTCAGGGATATCGATGTCGGGATTCCCTTTAAATACTGCGTTCATTTGTACTGGCGCATCTAAAATAAACTTTAAATCATCGACTTTTGCATTATCTCCAAGGACCAGTTGAATTTTACTGTAGTCCTCATAGAAGTATTCTTGTAGAAGTGGGATAATCGCGTTCTTAAAAATATTCTCTAGGTTTTCAATCGTCGGTTCATTTTTTAATGACATGAAGTAAGCATGACCAATAGTGTGTTCGCGATCGTACAGGACTTCGATCCGTTTGTTAATCGAGTCGACCATTTTTTGAATATCGATATTACCGACTTTAATTTCTTTTAGAAGTTGTACATCTGGCATCATTTCGATAAAGCGGAAACGTCTTCTTAATGCCGTATCCATCATCGCAATCGAGCGATCAGCCGTGTTCATTGTCCCTAATAAATAAATGTTTTGTGGCACTCCGAATTCTTCTTTCGAATATGGCAAACGAACTTTCATTGACTCTGGAGCTCCAAGGCGTTTCGTTGGTTCAATTAACGTAATAAGTTCACCTAAAATTTTCGAGATATTACCTCGATTGATTTCGTCGATGATAAAGACATAGTTCTTATTGTTTTTCTCCACTGTGATTTGTTCATCTTGAGAATGCTTTAAAATGAGCTCGTTGACACTATCACTAGACATTCTTTTCAATTCATAAACAGTTCGTTGCGTTAAGTTTTTCTTCCCGTTTAAATCATACACATATTCATATATATTTTTAGCAATCCATTTAACAGAACGACTGCGTTTGTAGTATTCTTCATCACCTAACCACTCAGGCTCACCTGTGATAACACCAATTGCATCAATATGCTTTTGGTCACCCAATGAAAATACAATGTCTCCAATACTCATATCATCATAAAAACTATACATAATATCTTTTACTATATTCGATTGGAGTTCCTCACCCTGTGATAAATCTTCACCAAAATCATCCCAACCAATTCTAATACGATTATTATCAAAACAATCTTCCTTGATATTTTTCTTATCACTTCCACCTAGTGATACCTTCCACACACGTGCATCAATCTCTAGTGCCTCGTTATTATTTGTAACTGTAAGCTGTTGCGCTTTCTCACAAAAGGCTTTAAAAATGCCCGGTTCAATCTTATACTGAAGTAGTTCATCAGCATTTTCATCCAAAGCGGGTTTGATTCCTTCAATAAATTCTTCATACCCAAATGATTGATGAAATGTCGTAAATTTAATTTGCTCTGATTTTTTGTATTCGTTATAACGCTTTAATATTGTTTGATAACCTTCACTATTTAACGATTCGATGGAACGATTTTCAATAATTGCTACAGCATAAATTGCCGTATTATATGTTTTCCCTGTACCTGGTGGGCCGTATAAGATCATGTTTTTATCGAACATTGTAACAACCTCCTTATCTGGTAGATTACTTTCAACTTTGCCTATGACTAATTTGTAGTATTCCATTAAATTTTCAAAAGCATCGTCTAATTTTCGATAAATCATCTCATTTGTTAAAGGCGCAAACTGGATCTCTTCATTCGTCAGGTGATAAACAATTTGCACCTTTTTATAATCGCCATCTTGAACCTTCTTTTGAATTCCCATTGCTGGTTCATACGAAACTTCATAATCCCTTCCTTTATTTAGCTTAATGTAATAACAGTACTTATCATCTTGAATTAAAGGCTTGTTTAAAATTTTATGGTGACGATCAAAATCCGCTTGATTTGCCATCTTTTCATCTAATTCAATTGAAATTCTAAATTGCACATCTTCATCATCTTTCTCTGCAAAAATTGAAATACTCGTTAATACATTTTCATGCTCTTCATATTTCAATTGGTTCCACAAATAACCTCGAACAACATTCCTCCCCCCCGTGAGCCATTGTGATTTACCCCCATTTTTCATGCCATACTTAAGAGCCAAACGATCTGCTAATTTATTAATTTCCGTAACCGCAGCGCCACCGCTCTCACGAATATCTAAATAGATTTGCTTTTCTTCACCCTCTAATTGAATTGGATTTTTATAGCCATGATTTGCATACGTATTTAAATGCGTTATTACTTTTTCAAAATCAATTTTATGGGAAGATACTGCCGTCTGTTTATTTTCAATGAAAGTACGATATTCAGTTTCAATGAAGCTAACTAACTGGTCTACTTTGATTTCTTCCCCATTAGATAAGAACAATGAATATTGTAAATTTAAATCCGGTCTTTCTTTTATCCCCTCGTACTCTCCTGGATAACTTAACCTTCTATTATTTTCATTCATCGTTCTAAAGTAATTTTGCGTATTGCTTTGATGATCCGCATTAAAATGCCGAGAAATCCTTGCACCTTCCACATTATTATCCGTTAGGCTTCGAGCTCTCTTTTGAATATCAGCTTGTACAAGGGCTATATCTGCCATCGATTTTACTTGATTATTTTTAAATCGTTCATAAGTCATCATTGCTGCTGCTAACCAAACTGCTTGATTCACGGTTAAAGTCATATTAAGCACCTACTTCGATTCATTTTTTTACGATTCATTAAATTAATTTTTGGTAATGCCCCTCCATATACCCCAACTGCTTTTCAGATAACTCAACACGCAACCCCTCATTAACATTCATAAATATTCTAGCTGTCTCATCAAGCGTTTGTGATATAACAATCCTCCCCTGCATATCAAACGAAATTAACTGTTTATCAAACAACGCATCATGATTCGGACAGAGCAATAATCCGTTATTCACATCAAGTCGTTCTTCATTTGTAGAAGCGCCCCAAGGCTTAATATGACTCGCAATTAAAATACGTCGATCTATTACACCGCATAGCGCACATTTACATTCACGTTGGATCAGTAACTTTTTAAATTTCCCTTGGCCAATTCGCGATTTGATTAGACGTTCTTTTTCAGTTTGTGTTATAGGTAAATTTTCAACTTGCTGAATTTCCTCAAACTCGTCTTGCAACTCCTGCTTATCATGCGTTGCTGATGGTAGTTTCGTAAACTTCGAATCGCTATCCTTTAAACGTAGCGGAAAAACCCAAACGAGGCGCTGTCTGTCATCTTGATCCTTTTGTTGATCCTGATATGGCTCCCCCGCAAGCTCTACTTTCCCTCGATATGTATATTCTCTTGGCTTCATCACCTCAAAGAAATGAATCTCCACGCCATTACGATCTGATTCAGCTAACGTTAAATTCTGACCAGCCATTTTTTGATCACCACTCTGTCCCATACCTGTGTAATGATAAATATCCCCAACAACCCGGTCATCATAAAGCTTCGTCTTATCTGAAATAAGCGTCAACGTATTAGTACGATTCGACTTACGCATGCCTCCCTGCGGCGCACATAAAAAAACCTCACAAAGCCGCTGATTATTTACAACTTCATTTATTATTAATGGACGTGTCATCTTCATAGAATAGCCTCCAAATATATTTCATTCTTGTTATTAAGTCTATTGTACTATAGCGGGAAATATTGGGCTATAATATAAAGGATAGCAAACATTTACATTCTAGCAGTATAGGGTTTCTGCCAAATAAATAGTAGAGGTGATTTCTATGTGGTCTGGTAGTATTCGTCAATTTTTGAACTTCGATCCTGAAGATTTATTAAATACACTATGTTCAGCAATCTATAAACAAACTTATGCAGAAGCACTGTTACGTCCACAAGAATCAAGCACCCTCCCACAAATCCGAGCCTGGCAAAATTCCATTCAAGATTTAAAGCATCAATTGCGGCCGTTTCAAGATGTAAGTGGCTATGTCATTTTTGAATATGAGATTCCTCGCAGCGGTGGTCGTCGTCCGGATGTGCTTCTTCTGTTTCCTGGGGAGATTCTTGTATTAGAGTTTAAAGGTTATGATGATATCAAAGATGCCGAAAAGCACCAGGCTTCACTTTATGTACGTGATTTAACTGAATATCATTCTGCAGTACAAAAGTATGACCTAAATGTACGCGGCTCGATTGTTTATCCGACAAATGTAAATTCTGTTAGAAAGACAGATCATGAATATCAAGTCTATTTAACGCCAAATAGTAGATTATCAGAGCTTATTAATAAAGTTAATCATGATGGAGATTGTTTAACACCGGAAGAGTTTTTACAAGGGGTTTATCAACCATTACCGTCGATCATTGAATCCGCACGGCATATTTTTCACAATGATCAGCTTGAAGAAATTCGTAATATTAAAAGCAGCAATTTTGATGAGGTTATTCATAATGTTCGCGCTATTATCCAGCAAGCACAGCAAACGAATTCACATCATTTAGTATTAATTTCCGGCGTACCTGGTGCCGGCAAAACGTTTGTCGGCCTAACACTTGCCTATGAATCACCAAGCGCTGTTTATTTATCAGGAAACGGACCTTTAGTTGATGTATTGCAAGATGCACTACAAACTACAACCTTTGTACAAGCTTTGCGCAATTATAAAGGTGATTTTAAAAACGGCTTGCCGTTAAAAGAACACGTCTTAATTTTCGATGAGGCCCAAAGAGCTTGGGACGCTGTAAAAATGAAAGGTCCTTATAGCGAGCCGGATGTAATGATTCAAATTGCGAAACAAAAACCTTGGTCTGTAGTAATTGGGTTAATCGGTGAGGGGCAAGAGATTCATACCGGTGAAGAGCAAGGAATTCGTTTATGGAATGATGCGATTGCCAGACAAGACTTTACCGTCCATGCCAAACACAATCAAGAAGCATTTCCTAATTCAATTAAATACTACGAAAATCCACATTTACATTTGGGTACATCACTGCGTACACATAACGCATTACAATATTTCGAATGGGTGGAAGCATTTTTGAAAGGCGATTCAGATACTTACCGCACGATTGAAAACCAACTTCAAAAAGAGCGTTTTATATTAAAACGAATGGATTCGCTGGAAGACGCAAAGCAATATGTAAGAGAAGTATATAAAGATTCTAATAAAACATACGGACTTGTGACCTCTTCAAAAAATCGTACAGTACAACAAATTCCCTTTTCGCAACCGCGCTATCAAATCAAGCCGCATGTTGCTTATTACAATGATCCGAGCTCACTGTACTACTGTAAAAACTTACAATATGCGGTGACTGAATTCCACTCGCAAGGTTTAGAGTTAGATATGGCCATTGTCGTTTGGGGCGATGATTTAACGTGGGGGCAAAATAGTTGGCAATTTAACCAAAACGCACTTAATCGTCAAGCTGAAAACCCCATTCAAATGAAGCTCAATGCTTACCGCGTGCTGCTAACGCGTGGGCGTGATGGGGTTATTATTGTGAAATCTTAAGGCATTGATATTTTCGACTTACACATCGGGATCAATGAAATGTCAGTTTATCATATTAAGGAAACTCAAAATCATCTTCAGATGAAATTAAATACTCAGCGGTATTACTGTCTAGGCGGCGTAATGGGCAATTTATATATGTTCCCCTACACTTTAAAGCTGTTATTCAGCGTTAATTAGGTATTGGGGTTGTTGCGTGATTACAGCCAAGGAATTGTACCAATGTTGACATACTTTTTACCACGGAATGACAATAAATGTACCAGTAAATGAAAGGCGATTACCACCTTACATCCTTTAGATGATTAGGGTTAAAAGCAATGAGAACTATCTTAACAATCTGGCCAGATTGTAGAGCAACTGTTATATTACATAGTGAATAATTAATGTGCAACAAGAGTCTTCATTTTTAAATGTTTTTGAGAAAGAATGCACATAGGTTAACGTGCAGAAATATTTAATGAAAATACTGAATTTTAATGGTAAAATGTAAAAAACTTGAGGAACAAGGTGAGGATTTTAAATAATTGGATATTTAGGAGGAAGACGTGTCCAAATAGTTTAAAATAGCTGTGAAGAGTTTCATTATAATATGGGTTATACTTTAATGATTTAGAAATTTGAGTCTAAATGGTAAGGAGGAACACATTATGAGTCAAAAATCAGAAGACGTAATTGATGACGTAATTGATGAAGTAATTGATGTAGATTCCAAGGATTTTGAAATAGTTGGGAGTTATTCTCCAAGTAATAATACTAATAACAATAATAGATTATTTGGGAAGGAACTAGCAACTGGGGTTGTACAACAAGTAGCAGTAGAGGTTGGGAAAGAAGTAGCAACTGTTGCAGTAGAACAAATAAAGAAACACTTGGATAATGAGCGAGAAGGGAAAAAGAAAATTAGAGAGACTAGAATAGATTCACTGGATTTGGAAATCAAAAATTTAATGAATAATATTCAAAAAGAAGAAGCTAAAAAAGACTTCGATCAAGAAAGAATTAATAGATGGTATGACCGCCTTGATAAGAAAGAATTAGAGTTGAAAGATATGCAGGATGAAGCAGATGGATTTGCAAAAGGATTGTTAAAATCTATAAAACAATTTGCTACAATGGGATCAAGAAGGAAGTAAATGTTGAACAGTCACCAATAATAAGAATACCTTTCTTGAATTTTACGTCTTCTATAACTTATATAACAAAAGAAAGTCATTTGCTTTGAAGTACAAGATATTATTCAATAGAAAGGATATTCAATAAACGGCCGCGTTTGTGGAGGATCACAAGCCTAATTCCTCGCTAAAAGAAGGAGGAATTGGGCTTTTTTTAACCTTCATTACTTTAAACATTATCCCATTGGTAAATGCTATGGCAACAGGTGGTAAATCTTGTGGCAATCACTGGTAAAAAAGATGTCACAGGTGGTACATTTCATTGGCCGTAATCATTGCGCTTTTAAAGCTTACTTTACGTTAACCATTCGTATTTACTAACAATATAAATATATATTATTAACTTGAGAAAGCCCTAAGATCATTGATGATCTTAGGGCTTTCTCTTTTTACATAAAACATTTTATGGAGGAATTCAAATGAAATCATATGAATCACAAACGCCCAAGCAATTAGAACTAATAAGAGAGATCAGTACGGAAAAACAAACAAAAACACTACCTGCAAAGCGTGTGAATATTGTACAAGTAAAATTAGTAAGAGAAAAATCATTACTCTACAAAGATCGCAAAATCCGTTCTCCGCGTGATGCGTATGAGCTAATACGAGAATTCTTAGGAGATGTAGATCGAGAACACTTCATCGTTCTTTGTCTAGACATAAAGAATCAACCTACATGTATTCAAGTAGTTCATATTGGAAGTCTTAACTCAAGCATCGTTCACCCTAGAGAAGTGCTAAAATCAGCTCTTCTAAGTAATGCAGCTTCAATAATTGTGGCCCACAATCATCCTAGCAATGTCTCTGATCCCAGTCCTGAAGATATTGAAGTTACTAAACGATTAATTCAAGCTGGTGAGATTTTAGGTGTTGAACTACTTGATCATCTTATACTTTGTACTGATTCATTTCATTCGTTAAAAGAGTCCGGACATCTATAAGATAATACTTGCAAAGTTCACTTAAACTTAATCATAGTAGATGAACACTAGATGAAGACAATGCTAAAAATGCTTATATCAACAGCTCTTGTTACAACACCCACAGTGGCGATTAAATAAATCTCGGGAGACGTCGCTTTGATCTCTCCTTCAATCAAAATTCAATTCTTTATGAATGGTGCCAAAAGATAATATTGTATATAAAAAAGGCAGTCACTAATCTTTTGAAGTCGACTGTCTTTTTTACAATAATTTCTGATTAATTTGAACTTAGTGATGTTGTTATTATATCTAAAATACCAGCCATCCCCTTAACCTCATCTACTACACCACCGTTATAATACATCTGTCCAATAGTGTAGTATCCATTATCTAATAGATACAGATGGACCATAACATGTGATGAGTGTCCAGGCTTAATTTCTCCTGCATAGTATCCTCCTACACTAACAAACTGACCATGATTTTCCCAGACCAGTTCGTCAAACATCTCCGTTCTAAAAATTTGACCAATATAAAACTCTGGCATTTCTTCAAGTATACCATTCTCAACATCTGCTACCCAGGAATCCATATCTCCACCATCAAACACTTCTGTTTCACTTTCATACTCCGATTCTGAATCAAATTCACTATACTCACTAGTTTGAACTTGATTATCATAAGTTTGCTGATACGTTGGGATCAACTTTTGCGCTTCAGCATAAAGAGTAGATTCTGAGGAAATCATTTTCATTAAGTTCATAGCTATTTCGTAGTTCCCATTGTCATAGTTATCTACTGCATCAATGTACAACTTTTCTTCAAACGACGCCATATTTAGTTCCTTATTATCATTGATTACCGAAAGAACAATCAAGAAAAATCCTAGCATCACTAATATTGCACTTACTTTAATAGTCCCTATAAGTAAATGCAGTACCATCATCAAGGGTTTTCCAAACATCAGTTTTAATTCAAAATGAACTTTATTATCCATTTTACGATGTTTTGATTTAGGATATTTGTTTGTATAGCTATTCAATGTACTATCACTAATACGGTGAATAATATGTTGTTGTCTTTTTTCCTTCGCCACATTATAGAGAAAATTTGATTTAATTATTTCCCTAACTCTCCAACCAACTCGCATTTGTTTAAATAACTTGTATATAAGTATCACCAAAATTATACATATTATTATTTCGATAAAGCTCGTCTTTGCAATCTCAAGTAATAACCTAAAATAGTAATATGCAACACCCCCGTTACTCGCAGGGCTATTTAAGAAAAATTCTTTCCCTATTGAATCACTTATTATCTGTCCCGATGAAGGATCTATTGCAACTGTCTCTCCAAATTTCACCCTTATTTCTTGAATATAGGGAAGTACTGTTGAAGGCCATATCATCTTAGGAATATAAACCATAATCAAAACGGTGGTAAATCCCAAAACAGCCTGAAATAATGAGGAAATCCAAGTACTTCTGTAAATTTGATTGTCTGTTTGATACCGAACAATCATTGATAATAATAAACCACCTACTAAACCGCCTAAATGACCAGCGATTGAGATTCCAGGAACAAAAGCAGTGAATACAATGTTTATCCATAAAAGATTCCATATCCAAACTTTCAAACTCTCATCAATAAATGGGTGCTTTTTAAGTAGTAATCCTACATATAACCCTATTAAACCATACCCCGATCCAGAAGCTCCTCCAGCCATAAGATTCGAAACGGAAAACATTAAAATAAATAAACCACCAAACATGCCTGTTACAAAAAACAAAAAGGTGTATTTAAATGAACCATACACTCTTTCAAGAAATGGTCCCGCTACAACTATCATACTTAAATTCATCAATAGATGGATTGGTCCCGCAATTTGGAGAAATGTGTAGCTGATCAACCTATATAAATCATCGGTCGTGGCATCTTGTGGACTAATGGCACCAAATAGTCGGGCAGTTTTTAAGTCTGTAGGTCCTTCCCCATAGATATATGAAGCTAAGAAAGCTCCAATCAGCAATACTGCTAAAAAAGTTGTTGCTGGCGATTTTCTAATCATTTCTTTAATCGTTTCAATATCTAACATCTAATTCACTCTTTTCAAAGTCCTATGATAACAACTGTATTAAAAAAAAACACAAAGGTCTGAAATTTTCGTTAATAATACACATTACTATATTACCATGTTATTGGTTCAAAATACTATATATCTCCTATAAAAATACCGCCTTGTTACACTAAGCACTAAAAAATAGGGACTGAGGAAATCTAAGCTCCTCAATCCCTATTTTTTTATTTTATAATACAAAATATTTCAATTATATATCATAGTAATGAAGCTATGCATGATAGCGGTCACTTACATTTGTGTCAGAATAATCATTCAGGGTGAAACAAGGTGAACAATAACGTAACAAAACGAAAGGAAGTGTTGCACTATGTTTCACGATTTTGATGACATTTTAACTATAGATGAACTGGCGGAATTATTAAAGATTGGGAAAAATACTGCCTATCGACTAATCAACACCGGCCAAATTAAGTCGATTAGGATTGGTCGGACTCATCGGATTCCGAAGAAGAGCGTGATTGACTATATTATTTGTAAAAATTGCTAAGCATCGATCTTCTTTCTGTGATAGAATCCCGCCTCTTCTTTTTAATCAATTGATTTCTTGCACTCTAAATAAATTATATGCTTAACCATTTGCTTCGAATAGGACTCTCTATAATAATTCTTCATCTGCTAAAATTCCCTGTGTCTGTATTTCAGTAGTACTTAAATATCGGTACCTGTGCAACAAACAACAATCGATTCATACAATTGCATAAAAAATCAAATAAAATTTGAAATCGCAGTAAATACCTAGTCCACGCCTTATAAATTTGTAATTGTGGTGAATTATCGCAACGGTGTCATTTCCGGGCACTAATCAAGTAATTCACTACAATTGTATAATACAAAATGAAAGTTAGAAAAATTGGCGAGTTACTACTTTTTTGTATTTTTATTCAGATTTATGAATTGTTTTTCTTTATTTGATGCACAGGTACCTCAAAATCAAATCAAGTAATTTGATTATTTCATACACCAGGTACCTAAAATTTGATTTCCCAGGGACAGGCGTTGCCCACCAAGATTCACCCACATACAAGTGACTATGAAATATTCATCAGAGAAATCTCCTTTTACCCCACCCTAGTGAAGGCAATCTGAATGTCACTCTCCGTGATTTCTGAGAATTTGACACTTTCTTCATTAACCAGACGATTGCTTTGTTCTAATCGAATTTGGTCAACTAGATTTCTTGTCCAACGTGCGTTACCTTGAATACGTCCAGCATAGTCTGCTTCTTTGATTAATCTCTCTAAATACAAATGTGCTTTAGCTGTTAATTCGAATGAAAAACCGGCTAATATTTTACGCGTGATTTCTGTCAATTCAAAAGCTGAATACTTCGGAAATAATAGGTGATAGGGTATGCGCGATTCAAATCCTGGATTCATTGACAGTAAACTTCTCATTTCATCTTCGTACCCAGCTAAAATGACAACGAGTCGGCCGCGGCGGTCTTCCATCGCTTTAATAAGAATATTTACTGCTTGTACCCCGAAGTCATTTCCTCCACCAGTGGCCAGCGCATACGCTTCATCTATAAATAAAACACCGCCATCCGCTTTGTCCAATATATTTGTCATATTTTCTTCCGTCTGTCCAATATATCTTCCAACAATCGTCGACCGATCAGCTTCGATAAATGTACTTGACGGCAAGAAACCAACACCATATAAAAACTTCCCGATAATCCGAGCCACTGTCGTCTTTCCAGTTCCCGGAGGTCCCGCGAAAATCATATGCATGCCAATGGACTCAACTTCATAGCCTGACTCTTCACGCTTCTTCTCCATGGCAATAAAGTTCATAATGCGCTTTGTTTCCATTTTCAATTCAGAAAGTCCGACCATCGCATCCAATTCCGCCATCGCTTCTCCTCTAATTTTCACTAAACCAGCTTCAGCGCCCGCATCCCTAACCGCGGAACGACCCATTGCACCAAGAATATCTTCCGCAATAATTTTTCCTACCTCCGCAGTATTTTCTTGTTGGCCAATCCGAATATGATGTTGTTTTATGATACGATCTGTTAAATTTCTCGCCCACCGTCCATTGCCTTCAATGCTACCCGTTTTTCCTGCTCTCGTGATGGCATCTTTAATTTCACCGAGTGCTTCGATACAATCAAATCCTTGACTCCTTAGAATTCGGACAGTAATACGCGTTAATTCCTCCGGCGTGTAATTCGGGAATTCGAATTTATATGGAATTCTAGAATTAAATCCTTCATTCATCTTCATCAGCTGCTTCATATCCGCACGGTATCCCGCTAAAATAATGACGAGGTCATCGCGGTTATCTTCCATCGCCTTAATGAGTACATTAATCGCTTCAGCACCAAAATCATTTCCTTCACCAGCCAGTGCATAGGCCTCATCAATAAATAGGACGCCACCTTTGGATTCATCAAGAATCGCCTTCATATTCGCTTCTGTTTGACCGATAAATTGTCCAACAATATTCGAACGATCTACTTCAATGAATTTATTCTCACGCGTAAAACCAGTTCCATATAAAATATCCGCAATGATTCGCGCAACTTCCGTTTTTCCAGTCCCCGCATCCCCCGAAAACATCATATGACGCATCGGTCTTTTTTGTGGTTGAAGCCCGATTAGTTCCATCTTCTTTTGTCCTTTAATTTCAAGCGTTAATGTACTAATTTCACCTTTCATTTCTGCAAGGCCTATCATGGAATTTATCTTTCTCATCGATTCTTCCAATACTTCTTCACGGGATCTTAGTGGCTCAACGATTTCATCTTGCTGGTCAACACTTTTCGCTTCTGCTTCCATCTTATTTATCGCCATACACTCCCTTCATTCGACAAAAAAGGGATTTTGACATGGACATAATTACATATCCGTCATAATCCCTTTCTACATTTCCCTAAATTCATTCTCTAACCAAAAATTGACGTAATCACCCCAATAATAATGGCAATTATAATTATGCCACCGATCAATTTCCAAATTTTATCAGCGAAATGATAATATATTATCCCGCCTATGATCCCACCGACAATGGTTAGTGGCGCTGTTAAAACTAACCCTAAAATAATTGCAATAATAATATTACCTTTTTTAGTAGCAGGTTGATGTGCACTAAATCCTCCCGAACTTTGATTGTCATAAGCAGGTTGTTCAATACTTTGCTGGCGTTCACTCGGACGATCTTGTTGATTAATATCATCACGAATACTTTGAATTTGATTATTTATATGTACATCATTTTGCGTATTCATCTGCTCTGCTAAATCGCAAATCTCCCTTGCGCGTGAGAATGCAATCCAATCTTGCGTATGAATATAATCTAGCATTTGATATAAAATAGCTTCCCGGTCATCATCATTTTTAGGTAGCGACAAAATAGCATAAACGAGCTTCCTTTTTTCATTTTCAGAAACTCCTACTTTATCTTGTAAAGTAATATAATCTAGCAACATTGACACATGCTCAACATTCAGATTTTTCTCTTCAATGACTTTATTGTAAAATTTCTTAATTTCATTATACTTATTTTGATAGTAAAAAACACTTGCGTATAATCGTTGATAGTCCGCCATTTCAGGACTAACCTTCATTAATTCCCATGCAGCTTCTTCCGCTTCAGGGTAGCTCCCTGTCTCACGGTATGCAATCCCCCCGTTAAAGTAGAAAAATTCCTTACCCTCTATTGTGCTTATGTCTAATGACCTTAATTGATTCAGGACCTCATGAAAGTTCCCTAAATTTCGCTCGCAAAGAATACGGTTCACAAGTAATTCCTGCGTCAAGCCACTACGTAGGATTTCTTTTTTAATTAAACGAAGAGCTAGATCTTCATGCCCATTGTTCATATGTTGTTGAATCTTCTCTCGATTTTCTAATGACAAAGGATCGGAATAAAGATTTGTATCATAATCTCTTCTTCGCGCGGCATCGCTTAATGTCTCGTATGCTTTTCGTAATTCCATAAATTCTTGCGGATGTGCTTCATTTGTGAAAACACGAATTTTACGATAATAAGCTCTTTTGATATCATCCGCTGTTGCCTGGGGATTAACTTCTAGTAAATCATAATGACTTGAAATCGCTTGTCTATTCACTATCCATCACCGTCTTTAACTTAATTCTAGCTTCATTTCTAACCCAACTAACGACCTGTTCGCCCGTCAACTCAGTTAACAATTCCTTTGCATCATCAATTTGACCTAATTTAAAAGTAGCAATTCCTTCTTGTAAACGGATTGCTTCGTGGTAAGGTGACTCTTTATAATGGATACTTTCATTCGCGGAAAATTGTGCTGCCATTATTAATACTTCATCATATTTCTCTTCTTTCAAATAACTTACTGTCAAATAGTAAGCGGCATCGTCAGTGAAATACACAACTTCTTCCGACGCTAGTGCCATTTTCAAATAAGAAATGGCTTCTTCGTGTTGACCTGTTTTATACTTATCATAACCTGTTATATAGTAATTTTTCGCGATTTGTTGTGGAATGAATAGCGGTGTTACATCTTCAACCGGTTCAACTACAGACACTATATTTTCCTCAACTTCTCCAATAATCAAGGATTTCTCTGGTATCGTTTCATATGGTGTAAAGACTTCCACTTCAGTATGAGGAGTTGGTTTATTATCAAAATAAATGTATATAGATAAAGTAACTGCAGCAACTGCGGTGACATACGGGAAAATAAACAACTTATTCCTACCATTTTTTTTCATAGGTAAAGATTTAACTTCCCCATTCTTCTGAATGAAAGAAATCACTTTTTGAATCGTTTCATCCTCAGCCGCATAAACAGGCATATCAATTACATACCGTGTAATACTGGTATGTTGTAACTTTGCTAGGATAAGCAATCTAGTTTTAATAATGAGGATTGGGAGCGGTAAATCCCCAGCCAGCGCAATTGCTCTATCTAGTTCCTTAAGCGCCATTTCATAATTCCCACTATTTAATGTAGGAAATATTTCATTATAACTATTAATTAATGTATCAAACATAGGTATATTTTTTTCAATTGCCGCTTGTAAACGAGCTACTTTGGGCAAAAAATCAGCATCAATCTCGTTCACGTAATGAAGTGCAGCGTACAAATTCCCGATTTTACTTTCAAGCAATGCACTTTGCCATAAAATCAGCTGCCTATCTCCCCCAACAGACGCCAATGCTTTTAAAGATCTGAGTGCGCTCGTATACTTTTTTTGCCTAATTTCTAGTTGAATTAAAGTGATAAGATTATGTTTTTCTTTCATTGCATTCATATAGTCACCTTAAACAAGCTCAATTAATAAATCAAGTAATTTTTCGTCCAACCGTTTTAAAGCAGTATTATCTTCGGCAGCAACTGCTTTCTCAATATCAGCGAGTATCATCTCAATTCGAATTTTATCATCTGGCAAACAATCTTCCATCATTTTTTCTGCATTGTGAATTGCTTTTTTCATACCTTTATAAAGATCTGAGTCCAATCCTTCTTTTTCCATACGCTTAATCGATTGGTTTTTCTCTGCCGCTGACATGACGCCTTGTTGAGATTTAATTACTTGCGTTACTTTCTGACCTGTACTGACAACTAGCGCTTCAACTTGAATAATACCGTTAATATCGTAACTAAAACTAACTTCGATATTTTCTAGACCTGCTGTATTAGACGGAATTCCATTGACAACAAGTTCATCAGATACAAGTTGGTTTTCACTAACGAAACGATTTTCTCCTTGATATACTTTAACGGCCATAGTTGTTTGGTTGTCGAGAACTGTATTATACACTTTCATTTCCGTCACTGGAATCGTACTATTTCTATGTATAATTGGGTCAAAATAGCCTGAAACCATTTGATTATTCACCTGATTTACAACTTCAATTCCAAGTGTATACGGGCAAATGTCAATAGCAACAATTCCAACGGCTGAGTTAATCTCGCCACTTTTAAGTGCCGCTTGGACCGCTGCACCTATTGCAACCACTTCGTCTGGATTAATATCAGTACGCACTATTTTGCCAAATGCCTTTTCAACACATTCACGAACGAGCGGAATTCGCGTTGAACCACCAACCATTAAAATTTCATTCACTTGTTCCACGGAAATATTTGCTTCTTTTAAAGTATCATTCATCTTTGTAATCGTTGAATCAACTTTTTCACGAATCGTATTTTCGAATTCAATTCTTGTTAATTTCACATTAAAGCTTATCGGCATATTGTCTTTCAGACCGATAAATGGCAATGAAATATCAGTCTCCACTTGTGTAGACAGATCAATTTTCGCATTTTCAGCTGCTTCTTTCAACATGAAATACAACATATTTTTATCTTGCGCTACTTCTTCCATTGGATAGCCATTCGACTTCATGAATTTATCTTTAATTAATTGTAAAATCGCTTCATCAAAATCTGTTCCACCTAGGAAATTATCCCCCATACTCGACTTCACTTCTATGACACCGTCAAATAATTCCACAAGCGAAACGTCGAAAGTTCCACCACCTAAGTCATACACAAGAATATGTTGATCTTTATCCAAATTATCGTGACAAAATGCCAGTGCTGCCGCTGTTGGTTCATTAATAATTCTTTCCACTTGAAGCCCCGCAAGCTCTCCGGCAATTTTCGTTGACTTTCGCTGTGCATCCGTAAAATAAGCGGGCACGGTTATGACGGCTTCTGTTACCTCTTCACCTAATTTTTCTTCGGCACTTCGCTTCAAATATCTCAAAATCTTGGATGAAATTTCCTCCGGTCTATAAGCTTTATCTCCAACTTTTATTTTCTCATCATCACCCATTTTACGTTTCACTTCAAGAACTGTATGGTACGGTAATGAAGCAGCACCTTTTTTAGCTGATGTGCCAATTACCTCTTCCCCATTTGGCTTCAATTGAAATGCAGATGCAGTTGTTCGCTGATCATTGCCATTTACCACAAGGACAGCTTCTCCGTCCTTATAGACAGCCATCGCCGAATTGGTCGTCCCTAAATCAATCCCTATAATTGCCACTAAAATTTCCCCCTAGAAAGTTATAATATCGTTTTTACAATTGCATCTTGAATGATTTTCCCATTACCTACGAACTTAAATGCTTTTCGGAAGATGACGGCCACTTGATAGGTCTGTAAATCATCCGATACTTCATCTGCCGAAACTGTACCAAGTGACTCCATATAGTCTCCGTCAAAGTCTTGTCCGTACACATCAATCTCTTCAATGCCCATCTCTTTTAACGTTACTAGCGAATGATTAATAACAGATATCAACTGCTCTGAAATTTCGCCGTTATCATCACCGAAAGTTAAACGTACACGGTCGAATAAGTTAAACACTTCAACAGCAGATTTCGCCATGTCAAACTGATCTTCCAATGCTTCCGCTTTTAACCGGTCTATTTCTGCTCTCATAACACTAGACGTATGATTCGAATCAATTAAATTTTGAATCTCTTGAAAACTTTTATATGTAAAACGTTTAAATTGTTGAAGATCTTCTTTTGTCGCTGGTAAACTCGATGGCATAAAATCCTCGGGTGTAATCCGCGATAGTAATGAAATTTCTTCATTTATTATCTCCAATAAACTCTGGGGTTCATCGCTCGTTGTTACATTAAGAGTGCTCATTAGCTCCTCCATTTCATTAAACATATTTTCCTTATTTTTCACAATACGATAACAATCATCCGTAAATACGTTCAGTACCTTCTGATCAATCACTCGTAAATCACTAATCTTATAGTACATATTTGAAAATAATTCGTTTTTAATTACAAGAAAACTATAAAGTGAATAGAGAAAAGTAATTCGTTTAAGTTGCTGTTTCCTTTCATCCAATGACACTTCACCACACTTAGTTAAGATAAAAGCCCCACCTAGAAATGAAAGGCGAATAGCACTACTAATATAGCAGTTTTTATAACTAAGTTCAATAGAGTTAAAGATGGGGTGATCGATTAGTCTGTGGAATTAATTCCAGGTACCACTGCGTGCGGAACTATTCAGCCAATTCTCTACAGTTGTATAATAATAGAATAAAATCAGACAAATTGGCGGATTTTTTCTTTTTTTGTGTATTTATTATTTTTCGTGAATCGTTTATCTTCGTTTGGCGAACAGGTACCCTAAAATTAAGCAATTTCACTAAAATAGTTGTGGCTGGCGATTTTTTAATCATATCTTTAATCGTTTAAATATCTAACATCTAATTCACTCTTCTCAAGGTCCTATGATAACAACTGTATCAGAACACAAACATAAAGGTCTGAAATTTTAGGTAATGATACATATTACTATATTACCATGTTATTGGTGCAAAATACTATATCTCCCCTACAAAAAATTCACTTTGTTACACTAATCACTAAAAAATAGGGACTGAGGAAATCTAAGCTCCTCAATCCCTATTTCTCTATTTTATAAAACAAAATAATTCAATTATATATTATAAATGAAGCTATGCATGATAGCGGTCACTTACATTTGTGTCAGGATAATCATTCAGGGTGAAACAAGGTGAACAATAACGTAACAAAACGAAAGGAAGTGTTGCACTATGTTTCACGATTTTGATGATATTTTAACTATAGATGAACTGGCGGAATTATTAAAGATTGGGAGAAATACTGCCTACCGACTAATCAACACCGGTCAAATTAAGTCGATTAGGATTGGTCGAACTCATCGGATTCCGAAGAAGAGCGTGATTGAGTACATTGTTTGTAAAAATCGCTAAGCATCTATCTCCTTTCTGTGATAGAATCCAGCCTCCCCTTTTTAATCAATTGATTTCTTGCACTCTAAAAAAAACTATATAGAAGTTTGATATGATAAAAATTATTTGCACTCGTTGCTATTTTATCTCTTCAAAATACTCAATAACAAAAATCATTACTACTCGTAGATGCCCCAATGAGTACTGAAGAGTATATTACAACCATCTTTAGTGCTTATTTTATTTCAAATGGCACTATTAATTTAACCCTACTTTTCACCATTTTCTTTTGTGCATCAGTATCTGGACTTTTTGGTGCTGTTTTTGCTTTATAAAAAGATTTATACCCATATCCATAAGCTTCAAACAAAGTTGAATCCTTAAGATTATCTTCTGTATAGATATACACAGGAATTTCATCATCACAAATATCTGCAATAACGTCAGAAAAAAGTTCGTTATTATATGCAAAGGAGAGATATATTCCAAAGGCAGATCTAATTTCTTTTGGAACATCTTCTAAATATTGTTCCAATTCATTTCCCACAAATTCAGTTAATTTTTTTTTAGCACCATTCATGATGGCAATGGACATATCCCAAAACTCTTTGGTATTTATTAAATCTTTATTAAAATAATTTTCATCTAGTAAAAATGACTTCAATCCAAAGTTATCCATCTTTGTTATTGTACTAAATTTATTAAAATAAAATTCAATTGCAGCTTTATGCTCTGCTTTGGCCATCTGGGAATCATTTTTCAATTCGTATTCTTCATCAAGCATATACGCTGATTCTTTAAACATATCTACAGTTTTGTATAAATCATACAAGTTAGTTATTTCATTAAACATATCCAAATTCAATGAATTATTATATATACTCTCATTTTTATTAGCTAAATCTTTATTAAGACATTCCATAAATTTTCTGAAATCATTTTGCGCCTTTTGATAAATAGCAGTATGAGAATACACTGAACTAGCAGTTTTAAATAAAGGTAGACTTCTACTTTTAATAATTTGCGGGTATTCCTTTAAAGCACCAAATAAAGTATCGATAGTGTAACTCATAGCGTAGAGGTGTACGGGTAATGTTAACTTAGGAATAATATAATAAATGTTGGATTTTAGGGCGCTACATTTATCTAGAAAATCATTACTAGTTCCATCTTCTGGTAAGTTTGAATTTATATACATAGTAATATATTCCTCAAATTCATTCGGGGTTTCAAAAAATATCTCCCCAAATAACTCCGGATACCCTTCTCTATTTCTTCTTTTGAAAAAGAATCTCGATAAGTTTTCTAATGCATCTTTCAGTATCGACATGATTGCACCTGAAAAAAAGTAATCTTTAAAAACTTCATAGTCATTATTATCCACTTGAAGATCGGCATCATTATATTTACTTATCTGCTTACTCTTAAATACAAACTCTAAAAATTGCTCAACTCTACAATCAATGATTTCTATTGTGTACTCCCCATTTACATTCTTCCATCTAAAACTATCATTATAATCTCTATCTCCATTAATTTCTTTCAGCATTTTCCCGAAAATCCTATCCATGCACTATTCACCTCTAAAATTATTTTTCCCACTTGTTCCTGTTGTTCCAACCAGATTTTATAAATACGGCATTAATAGATTGATTTACACCTTCTGTAAACTTTCCGGAAGTTATTTAGATTATTTACTAAGAACAGCTGGAACAATTGGAACGGATCTCAATAGAACTTTTCTATCAATGTCAACCGAATGAAAGGAATATAATTTTAATTTTTCATTTCGACGATTTCCCATCCAACCTTCAATTATATTATAAACATAAAGAAAAGTGAGTTTCTGAAATTGGAAATTTAATTTTATATTTTCACCTGTTCCGATTGTTCCAACCAGATTTTATGAATACGGCATTAATAGATTGATTTACACCTTCTGTAAACTTTCCGGAAGTTATTTAGATTAGTTACTAAGAACAGCTGGAACAATTAGAACGGATCTCAATAGAACTTTTCTATCAATGTCAACCGAATGAAAGGAATATAATTTCAACTTTTCATTTCGACGATTTCCCCTCCAACCTTCAATTATATTATAAACATAAAGAAAAGTGAGGTTCTGAAATTGGAAAATTTTAAACGTGAAAAAATAAGGAAGGGTAGTAATCCCAGTACTACCGAAAACCAAGTATTGGAGTTCATTTTTCACAGGAAATCGATTGATCAAATTGAAAAGCAGGATTCCAATTCTTCAAAGGAATTAGAGTTCGTCTACAATGGGCAATCAGATGGACCGGACGATAGGCATGATCTGTATCTTACATCTGATAAGGAGTCTGTTTTCTGTATGCAGCCGAAAGACCACATTGAAAAGCAAGATTCCAATTCCTTAACAGAGATAGAGTTCATTTTCAATGGGCAACCAGATCGCTCCGATAATAGGCATGATCCGTTTCCTACGTCAGATAAGGAGTCTGTTTTCGATATGCAGTCGAATGATCCATTTGAACAGCAAGATGCTAATTCTATAATAGAATTGGAGTTTACCCCCTTTGGACAATCAGATGGGTATGATCCGTATCTTATGTCAGATAAGGATTTAGTTTTCTATATGCAACCGAATGATCCATTTGAACAGCAAGATGCTAATTCTATAACAGATTTGGCGTTTACCCCCTTTGGACAATCAGATGGACCTGACGATGGGCATGATCCGTATCCTATATCAGATAAGGAGCCTGTTTTCTGTATGCAGCCGAATGATCAAATTGAAAAGCAAGATTCCAATTCTTCATCGGAATTAGAGCTCATTTTCAATCAGCAATCAGATGGACCGGATGATAGGCATAATCCTTATCTAATATCAGATAAGGAGTCCGTTTTCTTTAAGCAGCCGAATGATCATTTAATAAAAGAGACATTGCAATCCTCAAAAACCTTTAAACTTGCAGGGCCAAAACAACCAGTTATTGATACATCCGATATGACTGACAAATTAATTCCTCCAACGAGCGTTGAGAAAAATGTGAGAATAAAAGTTACACATCCAAAATCAAATACTAAAACAATAGATGAAAATCAATCAAAGGGATGCCCACCACTGAATGTTTTAAAGGACATTCTCTTTGAACAAATAGACTTCATTAAAATCTACGATATTATTCATTATTGGAATGATTCATTAAATATTTATATCCCTTTAGATGGTAAAAAGTTTGATCTCCTTGTTAGACAAGATATACCACATAAGTACAAGAAATGTATAAACTCATTTGTTAGCAGAGAAATATTTTTATGGCTCCAATCCGATACGTCAATTGACATTCCAGAAGAAAAGTTATTGCGAAAAAAATCTTTTATAGCATTTAAAAATGGTCTATTTAATATCGATGATCAAACGTTTTACCCACATGAAAAAAGTATATATTTCACATCAACTATAAATGCTCATTATCCGATTGAACAAAATCCAACAGGGCATTACTTTGAAAAATTTTTACATCAAGTAACAGGTGGTAATAATTCTATATACAAAAGTATACAGGAGTTATTTGGTTATATAATCTCTGAGATAAGAGAAGTTAAAATAATTCCATTCTTACTAGGGCCAAAAGATTCTGGAAAGTCGATTATTTTAAGTATATTAGAACATCTAATCGGTGAAAAATATTTTACTAGTTTGAGTTTTGATGACTTAAACAAAGAGGCATATTTATTCCAGCTATACGGAAAAAAACTAAACACATGCGGTGAAACATCCGAAATATCATTAAAACGTTTAGACATATTAAAAAAACTTACCGGACGAGATTCTATTATGGCTAAACCTCTTTACGAACAACCAGTGACATTTAGAAACAGCGCAGTTCTTATGTTTGCTGGAAATCATTTACCTATATTAAAAACAAAAGATTCGTCAAATGCCTTTAGTGAGCGCCTCTTAATATTCCCATTCAACAACCCGGTTCCTAAAGATAAACAAGATACCATGTTAACTGAGAGACTCAAAAGTGAAATAAATTACATCGCTAAATGGTCAATTGATGGGATAATGCGATTAAAGCGAAATAACTATCAATTCACTAGTTGTGCAGAAATTGACGATATTTTGAATAACTATACAATCAAAAATAACACTATTGAAGGCTTTATTAATACCAGATGTGTTATTGACCCTTTATTGAGGATCCATTCTGAAAAATTGGAAACATCTTATCAGAATTATTGTTATGAAATAGGGTGCGTACCGGACAGTTCACATGAATTTCGCAAGTATCTGACATTAAATAAAAATGTCATAAAAAAGAGATTAAGAATTGGCGAGGAAAATAAAAATGGCTACGTAGGTATTACTTTAAAAGATGGAATTTAATAACCCAAAAGAAAGGAAGATTAAAGTGGAATCTAATGTAAATCTATCAAAAAACTTTGAAGAACAAATAAAACAACTTATTCTTTCAGCAACTAAATCCGTACTAGAACAGACCTTCCCTGGCCCGTCTACCAAAGAATGGATGAGCATTACTGAAGGTGCAAAATATGCTGGTGTCTCACATAACACGTTCATGAAGTTCCGAGTAATGGGACTAAGAGTATCAGAGATAGACGGCATTAAACGTGTCTCCCTTAAAGAAATTAGTCGGTTTTTAGAAGATTATAGCTTCTAACGACTCCCGGAGAGGATATTCCCATAGTGTAGTTATATATTATATCTATGAGGATTAATCCTCTCCTTTTATATCTTGCCCCCGCAACTGATACAGGAGGAATCATCATGGTAAAGAAAAAAGTATCACCCATCAAAAGCTACAATCTCAAAAACGGTGATTTACGATACGAATTTCCCGCCTATTTAGGTATTGATCCGCTTACTGGTAAACAGAAGCGCACACTGAAACGTGGCTTTAAAACACGTAAGGAGGCGGAATTAGCATTAGCTCGTATCAAGCTAGCTGTTGCAAACGGTACGTACCAACAAGAACGTGCTGAAACGTATCAAGAGATTTATGAACAATGGGTAATACAATATGAAAAGACGGTTGAGGAAAGCACTTTTGTAAAAACTACAGGGCTCTTCAAAAATCACATTCTTCCTGCAATGGGTACTTATAAAATCGAAAAGATACATGTCGATATATGTCAGAAGCATGTGGATGAGTGGGCGGCGAAGTTAAAGAAATTCCGCATGGTAAAAGCGTATGCTGCGAAGGTGTTGGACTTTGCGATTAAGCGTGGATATATCCAAACCAATCCGTTTGCACACGTAGATATGCCCGCCACCGCCACCAATAAGGCAATTGTAAATGATGAAGATGAAGCGGAGAACTTCTACACTCGTGAGCAGCTTATTGAGTTCCTATCATGTTTAGAACAAGAAAGTAACCACAAAGCATACGCCCTATTCCGATTACTAGCTTTCAGTGGTATGCGAATGGGTGAAGCATTAGCTCTTACGTGGAATGACCTGAACTTCACAACAAACGAGTTACGTATTAGCAAAGCCCTTTCACGAGGCAAAGATAATCGGTTATATGTGAAATCCACGAAAACAGGTGTTGCCCGTACAATCAAAATGGACGACAAAACAATGGCTATTTTAAAAGTGTGGAAGAAAAAGCAGAAGCAGGATTGTTTAGTGCTGGGCTTTAATACGTTGCAACCAAAGCAACTTGTATTTAGCAACGAGCACAACGAATACATGCAGCCCACAAAGACTCGGAAGTGGATTGTGCATGTACAGGATAAATACAAGCTAGGCAAAATCACAACACATGGTTTACGTCATACACATTGTTCATTGTTATTTGAAGCTGGTGCCAGTTTGAAGGAAGTACAAGATCGTTTAGGACATACTGATGTAAAAACGACGATGGACATCTATGCACACGTTACGAAGAAGGCGAAAGAAGAAGCAATACTGAAGTTTGCAAACTATATTGAGATGTAGATAGATGACTACGCTTTGACTACGTTTTTGACTACGTTTGATTGATATTCATTGAAACTAGATGATATAGGCAAAAAGAAAAAACCCTTGACTATCAAGGGTTTTGATACTGTATGAAATCCAATGATTTCACTGAATGGAGACGGTGGGAGTCGAACCCACGTCCAGGGCCTCCTGAATTAATACGCTCTTTATCGATATTTTTACATATAGCCCTTTTCCTTAAGAGATATAAATCGATGATCTCCGATAATTACATGATCCAACAGCTCCACTCCCATCACACTTCCAGCCTCAGCCAATCTCTTCGTAACATCTATGTCCTCAGGTGAAGGATTACACGTGCCGCTCGGGTGGTTGTGAAGACAAATTATCGAGGCTGCACTATGTTTCACAGCTTCCTTGTAAACCTCCCTCGGATGTACTATCGAGGAATTTAGCGAACCGATGAAAATGGTCTTTTTATGAAGCACCTCGTTTTTCACATTTAGATATAAGACTACGAAATGCTCTTGCGTTAGTGACGTCATCTCCGCCATAAGATAAGACGCTGCATCCTCTGGAGATCTGATTGTATAACGTTTTTCATTCTTTCCAGCATTCCGTACTTTTTTAGCAAGGAGCATGCCCGAATGAACTTTCAAAGCTTCATTATGTGTCATGCCTTCCTCCTCCAATTCAGAAACAGTCATTTCAACTAAAGCTCTTATCCCATGACCCGCTAAACGACCTGTAAATTCTGGCGTTGAGGAAGGTCCGATTAAGACGGCAAGAATATCCTGTAACTCTATTACTGCTTCAGAACCGATTGCATCATAAGTTGCGACTGCTTCACGAGCAGATGTAATATATTTTGATGTCATTTTTATTATCCTCTCTCACACAAAGCTAGCGCCGAGTGGCACTAGCGTTCATGTGCCACTCATTCCTGCCCGGTGGAAGGCTTTTTATGTTATAATAAATTTACAGTATTTTTAATAAATCACTTTTTACGAGATGCGAATCGACGCGTCTCCTTTTTTTCGCCCATTTTTTCAATTACTGCATCTTCCCAGCCCATCTTTTTCAGATTGGAAGCTGTGATGTTCAACATCTTCCATGGATTCACACCTTCAAGCACCATGTTTTGAGCTACTTCCTTCATTCCTTTTTCATCAAATTGCCACGATGCTGAAACAGTATAATCCCAAATAACATCACCTGTATCAACTGGACCGTTTACATCGACGAATGCCTTTAGTTCAGCCTTCATTGCTTTTAACGCTGATTCAACACGTTCAATTTCCTTTCCTAATATAATTGCATGATCCATACTTTCAATTACCTCTGTTTTTGCAAGTACCATTATGAAACTCCTCCTTTAGATTCCTATATTTCCGCTCCCAATTACCTTTACATCACCATTTTCAATGGACAAGAAAATATCTTGAATATCGGTTAGCGAATCCATCTTTTTAACTTCTCCTTTGCCATCCAGTTGGTAGATACCGCCTAACTTAAAGACAAGGAATTTCCTTTCTTTCTTTTCATCCTCATAGCAGATGAAAGATTTCTTCGCACCTCCCTTTTCAACACTGGAAATAAGACCTTCTAATTGTTTTCCAACCATTTAAATCACTCCATTCTCTTTTTATTTTTGAAAACAAAAAAAAGCCGATCGTTTCCCGAAGGATTCAATTGACTTTTAATATATATCACGCAAAAATGCGTAAATACCCATATGAATATGCCCGAAAGCAAATTTGTGACGTACAATTACATCTGCCAATCTTTTCCCGAAACGAGAATTCAAAGGCTGTAACATTTGTGTCGAATCTCCTTTAATAAAATGAAAAGGTATAACGACTTTCATCAAAATGATGACTTGAAAACTAATAGGTTATAGATTAAGTTTATCAAATCAAAGTAACAGTCGCAACACTTCGAAACACGTATATCAAGTAAAACTCTTTGGCTGCATGCCTCGCGGCCATATTATTATTGTTCATATGTTTTCAAAACAGCTCTGGTTTCAGGCTATGTAAAATAACTCTGTCTCTAGTTGGTTTCAATTCCTCGAGAGTGTGAAACATCTATTATTCTTTAATAAGAACTTTACTCTTTTTACACTCAAATTTTCCCATAATTTTTTCAAACTTATTAGTAGAAACCCATGGTATTCTATATAAGCACCTGAGATGGTGACTTGAAAATATTCAGGAGAGAATTAAATTATGAATAATAAAATTAATAAAGAAGAACACACTGTGAAAAATATATTGAGGAATGCATGGGTAAAAAGATTGGGTTTAGTAGTTTCTGGTATGGTGCTTGCAATTATTTTCTTAAATCCATTTTCTAAAGCAAAAGTGATTGATAATTTATCTGCAAAAAATGAAGAAATAACAAATGATTATGTTAGTCTTGATGAAGATTACAACCTTCTTAAAGATGATCACGATAATTTATTGAAAGATACTGCTGGTTGGAGAGAATTAAATGAAGAACAGCAAAAAGCTGCACTAGATAAAGTAGAAGAAGACCAAAAGAAAGCTGAAGCTACAGCAAAAGCTAAAGAAGAGGCTGAAAAAAAAGCCGCAGAGGAAAAAGCTAAACAAGAAGAGGCAGAGGAAGCTAAAGAAAATCAAGAGGCTGAAACACCACAATCACTTACAGGAGAACAAGTAAAGAAAATTGTTGAGGATTACTCTATTGGGAAAGAAGACAAACTAATTAACTTTTCCTTTATAGACGGTGAAATAAAAGCAACGATTGATTTAGCACCAAATGATAAGTTTCATACTGAGGACATTGCAGTTAACATATACAGTACGTTGTCAGATGAATTATTATTTCATGAAGGCTGGAAAGTCTTAACTATTTCCTACTCTAATATAGGGACTATCAGTATGAATCGTAATGAAAAGGAAACAAATGAATATGGCGATTACTTCCCAACTATTGATATTGAAAATAGATTAAAATAATTAAATGGCTTCCTTTTTGAAGTAACCACCAATATTTAGTATTTTTATTTCATTTGCCAGCCTCTGGCGCTAGTGTTCGGTAGGGTATAACGGGTCTTAATATGAACTGCACCCCATTTGTTGGACACCTTTGAGGTGACCCCTAAAAGTTAGAGTTTATTATTAAGCAGCTAATT
>NZ_JBYHFQ010000012.1:0-104163 GCF_057669665.1 Sporosarcina sp. Y1004
CCACTCAGTCCATTACTTTCCAATATTGTCCTTGATGAACTAGACAAAGAATTGGAGGAAAGAGGACATAAATTTGTCCGGTACGCCGACGACTGCAACATCTATGTGAATACAAAGAAAGCGGGAAATCGAGTCATGGGTTCTGTTACTACATTTATTGAAGAAAGGCTTAAGTTGAAAGTTAATCTGAATAAATCTGCGGTAGACCGCCCTTGGAAGAGGATGTTTCTAGGATTCAGCTTTACGTTACATAAAGAACCAAAGGTTCGGATTGCCAAAGAAAGTATGAAACGGATGAAGAATAAAATCCGAGAGATAACCTCTAGGAAGAAACCCTATCCGATGGATTATCGAATCAAGAAACTAAATCAATACCTGATGGGGTGGTGCGGTTATTTTGCATTGGCGGATACGCCGAGCGTTTTCAGAGCTTTCGATTCATGGATTAGAAGAAGACTTCGAATGTGTATGTGGAAAAACTGGAAGAAACCAAGTACGAAGGTGAGGAAGCTCATTGGGTTAGGTGCGCCGAAAGATAAGGCATACGAATGGGGTAACTCGCGTAAAAGTTACTGGAGAATTTCTAAAAGTCCTGTATTACATAGAACCCTCGGAAACTCCTATTGGAGTTCCCAAGGGCTCAAAAGTCTACTATCACGTTACGAAACTTTGCGTCATCAATCTTAATTGAACCGCCGTATACCGAACGGTACGTACGGTGGTGTGAGAGGTCGGGAGTTAATCACTCCCTCCTACTCGATTGGAATAAACCCGCCCGCGCCCGCTCACGTATTCCATCCGCCCAAACCCCACCCAACCCCACACCAATCCCCCCAAACAAACTCCCCCAAATTCCACCAAAAACCCAAAAACTCAGCTATACTAAAACAAACAGCTTCACACACAACAAATACAAACATCAAAAACCAAAATCACAAAGGTGTCCGTCACCAAACAAAGAAAGAAGGCCACGAACATGTGGAAAATATACGCACTCCTGACCACCGCAATGCTAATCTGGGGATTCAACCTACCGCTCCTCAAGTACCTGCTGCTATACGTTGGGCCCGTCACCATGACGACATTCCGACTCTTACTAGCGGGAATATCCGTCTTCATCATTTTGGGCGCATTCAAACTGCTACGACTGCCAACCAAAAAAGAATGGAAATATATCATCGGGGGCGCAATGCTCAACGTCGTCCTCCATCACTACTTCCTAAACATGGGCCTCGTCCGTACATCTGGCACAAACGCTGGACTCATACTCGGCTTAGGCCCCGTCCTAACAGCAATATCGGTTTCGCTCATCATGCGTATCTCACCATCTAAAGTTCAATGGATCGGCTTCATCGTCGGCCTCGGCGGCGTTAGTTCAGTCGTCCTCGCAGGTGGGGGACTCGCTAGTCTTGCACTTGGCGATGTATTCATATTCGTCTCCATCGCTACACAAGTACTGTCATTCCTAGTCATCGCCAAAGCGGCCAAAACACTCGATCCGCGCATCATGACCGCCTATATGATGATTGTCGGTAGCGCCGTTTTATTCATCATCAGCCTGATTCAAGAACCCGGTGAAATCAAAGCATTCGCCAGCGTTCCGCCTATGTTCTGGCTTGGCTTCGCGACAAGTGCTGTCATTGGTACAGCCGTCGGACACATGCTCTACAATTACTCAGTCGGAAAAGTCGGTCCGTCGAAAGCCGCCATCTTTATCAACTTCAACACCCTATTTTCATTACTCGGCTCGGCACTATTCCTTGGTGAAATAATTACCTATCGCCATCTTTTAGGGTTCGTCTTAATCGTCGCCGGCGTCATTTTAGGATCCGGCGCTGCCGAAGAACTATGGAAGAAACGGCGTAAAAAAACTGAAGAAAATATCCAGTAAACGTCCGCACAACAAACAATCCGCCGTCCAACACACTGGGCGGCTTTTTCATCCAATTAACCGTCCGAAATGTTTCCCTCTAATCCTGCATATACTCTACTCACCAATTAAAAAAAGACGGCCACCCACACAACCCACGCCGTCACCAAGAAGGGGGAACCAACCGAATGGCACTCACCATCAACCCGCGCGTCCAGCAAATTGAACTTTCCGGCATCCGCAAAATCTCAAACCTACTTCCAAACTACCCTGACGCCATAAACCTGACCATCGGACAACCCGATTTTCCAACACCCGAACCCGTCAAAAAAGCCGCCATGCAAGCCATCACGGATGATAAAACCGGCTACTCCCATAACGCAGGCATGCTAGAACTCCGAACGGCGGTATCCAATTTCTTCACCCAGAAATACGGATTTACCTACAACCCGCAAACGGAAATCATCATCACATCCGGTGCAAGCCAAGCGATGGACACCGTATTTAAGACCATTCTCGAAAAAAACGACGAGGTTATCGTACCCGCACCCATCTATACCGGCTACGAACCGCTCATCACACTCGCCGGCGCAGTTCCGGTTTTTCTCGACACCACAACAACCGGCTTCATCCCAGATCCCAAAGAACTCGAAAAATGCATTACACCGAAAACAAAAGCAATCATCTTCAACTATCCATCCAACCCAACAGGCGTCACGATTCCACGCAAAACAATGGACGAACTCGCCGCAGTCCTCGCCAAACACGAAATCTTTATCATTTCCGATGAAATCTACAGTGAAAACATATTTGAAGGAGAGCACCGCTCATTCGCCCAGTACCCCGAGCTGAAAAACAAACTATTCCTCATCCATGGTCTGTCAAAATCACATTCCATGACCGGCTGGCGCATCGGCTTCCTGCTCGCAGCGAAAGAGTGGATGCAGCAAGCCGTCAAAGTACACGCCTACACCATTCTTTGCGCAAGTACACCATCTCAGTACGCCGCCATCACCGCACTGACGGACTCCCAAAATACACCCGCGGCCATGAACCCGGAATACATCCGCAGACGCGACTACATCTACAACCGGCTCACCAACATGGGGCTGCCAACAGTCAAACCAAATGGCGCTTTTTACGCATTTCCTTCTATTAAAGAGTTCAACCTAACTTCCGAACAATTCTCCCAAACACTACTCGCCGAAGCCCGAATCGCCGTCGTCCCGGGTACAGCTTTCACATCCTACGGCGAAGGCCACGTCCGAATCTCCTACGCATACGCCTTTGACCAACTCGAAATCGCCATGGACCGCCTAGAAAACTGGGTAACCAACTGGCGCAAAAACGAACGCCACATCGTCCCGGATCCACCACTTATGTAAGAGTTACTATTCAACTGTTGAAATTTACAATTACTTCATAGTCTATTTTAGATAAATCTGATAAAGTAGAATAAACAGGTAATAATACTACCAAACTACTTTATCAGGGGGCCGACACATGTCGAAAAAATTGTATTTATCAACCGCTGCGGCTGCGGCGGCAATGGCAGTAATGATTGCACCAGTAGCGTCTGCAGACGAAATCACATTCACCGACGTATCCGAAAAGTACGAAAGGGCAGTCGCATTCCTTTTATCAAATGGAATTACGGAAGGGACTAATGAAACGAAGTTCGGCACGGAAACAACGATCAAACGTATCGATGCAGCTGTTCTAATTGCAAGAACAATCGGGTACGATGAGTCTAAAAAATATAAGGACGCAGGTTTTACAGATGTTCCCAAACGAGCGGAACAGGCTGTCAATTTATTGGTGGAACTTGGGGTTGTTGATGGGAAAACAAAGACGAAGTTTGGCTCTGATGACAAATTGACACGAAACGAAGCTGCAAAACTGCTTGCAAGTGCTGGCCTGCTGGATGTTGACAGTTCTGTTGCGAAAACGAAATTTACTGATGTCAATAAACGATTTGCCCCATTCGTTTCGGCACTAATAGAAGGGGGAATCACACAAGGCAAGTCTGAAGTGAGGTTTGGTGCCGAAGATCCATTGAAACGTGGTGAACTTGCACTATTCATCGACCGTGCGAAAGCGCATTTCGGCTTCATGGATCTAATGGTTATGCATATGAACGATTCACATGCTTACCTTGATAACTTCCCTTACGTTGCTACGGCAGTGAAAGAAACCCGTGAAAAAAATAAAAACAACGTTCTTCTCCATGCAGGTGACGTGTTCTCCGGAGACTTGTACTTTAATACATTCAAAGGACAAGCGGACGTTGAACTCATGAACTACCTGGGCTTTGATGCAATGACATTCGGAAATCATGAGTTTGACCTCGGTTCTTCTGGAGAAGGCCATCAAGCACTTGTGGATTTTGTGAAAGCAGCGGAATTCCCTTTATTGACAGCAAATCTCGACTTCTCTAAAGACAAGTTATTTGAAGGATTACAAACAAAATCTGTCTCAAAAGAGTATGAAGATGGTCAAATTTATAACGGTGTAGTTAAGGATGTCAACGGCGAAAAAGTTGGCGTGTTTGGTCTGACTACAGAAGAGACGCCTTTCATTTCTAGTGTTGGATCTGTTGCATTTAGCAATTACATTGAAGAAGCAAAAGCTGCTGTCAAAGCGTTTGAAGAACAAGGTGTCGATAAAATCATTGCGCTTACTCATATCGGATTTGATGATGCAACTGTATATGACAATGACAAAGAGCTTGCGAAGTTAGTGGAAGGGATCGATATTATAGTTGGAGGACATACTCACTCAAGCATTTCAGAACCATATGTCTCGACTGAATTTGATGCACCAACCGTCATCGTACAAGCGAATGAGTACGCGAAATACCTTGGAACGTTAGACGTAACATTTAACCAATTTGGAGAAATTACAATATATCAAGGTGAACTTTTAAGCACGGATGCGAGTGAAGGAGCTAGGGATAAAACTCAATATGAGGCCGATCCGAAAGCTATGGAAATTTTAAAACCGTTTGCTGATAAAATCGAAGAAATCAAAAAAGAGTCAATCGGTGTGGAAGCACTTGTGAAACTTGATGCAAGTCGTGATAATGACAGTTCTGGCACGGCGAGCATCAGACATAGTGAAATGAACCTTGGAAGTCTGATTGCAGATGGCATGCTTTATTCGGCAAAAACGCTTGTTGATGAAAATGCGGTTATCGCTCTTCAAAACGGTGGAGGAATTCGTACCTCTATTGAAGCAGGGGCTATTACGACCGGAGATGTATTGAAAGTATTGCCATTCGGTAACGGATTAGCGACTGTCAAACTTACAGGTACAGAAATTATTGAAGTACTTGAGCATTCGGTTGCAGCTGATTTAAGAGGGGATGGAGGCCTTAAAGAGAATGGGGCTTTCCTTCAAGTTGCAGGAATGAAATTTACTTATGACAGCTCTAAGAAAGTCGGCGAACGCGTTCAGCAAGTTTCCGTCAAAAATGGTACTGACTTCGAATCGCTAAATAATGAAAAGGAATATATAGTTGCGACAAACATCTTCACAGCTAAAGGGGGAGACGGCTTCACTACGTTCAAAAAAGCATACGAAGAGGGCCGTGTATCAGAACCTGGATTCTTAGACTACAAAAACCTAATTGAATACATGACGACATTTGAAAATGGGGTAGAACCTAAAGTTGAAGGTCGTATTATCAATGTTAATGCAACTGAAAAAGAATAAGTAGAACCTAGACTGTCCGATTGGCTAGTAAAGCTATCGGATGGTTTTTTCTATGAATTTGATAATTATAACAAAAAGCTGAGAGTTTAATAGATGGAGAATAGCTATGTGTAAAGGCGGATTTGCATGGTTTAATTACTAAACTAGTAATATATAGGTAGATAGTTATATAGAAGAATATTACTATTTAATGTATTCTATGGAGAGTAATGCGTATTAAAAGGAGGAAATTGAGTGAAAAAGTGGTTACTCATCATATGCGTCGCATTGATGGCAGTTGTTCTTACTCCAATAAATCACGGGAAAGCCAGTGCAATAAACTTCACTGATGTCGGTTCGTCACATCGTGCACAGGCTGAAATATATTATTTAGTTCAAGGTGGTATCACAAGCGGTGTCACACCCACACAATTCTCCCCAAATCGGGAAGTAACACGCGGGGAAGCAGCAATCATGTTGGGACGATCGCTTGGTCTAAATGGGGAAAGAGTTAACACAAAATTCCCAGATGTAACATTAAACAGTTCCGCTTCAGGATACATACATAGACTTGTGAATCTTGAAATTATATCAGGCTACAAAAACGGGAATTTCAATCCCAATGACACCCTAAGTAGGGGGGAAATGGCTATCCTAATCAGTCGTGCATTTGAATATAACGCGAATTCAGTTAGCGTAGCGACGTCTACACTACTTAACAAAGGCATTGCGGAAGGTTTAGCTGACGGTTCATTTGGTGAATCTTTAACGATTAAACGCGCAGATTTTGCCGTATTCTTGACAAGGAGCATCAATGCGGATTTCCGTACAACGCAAAAAGAAACATTCGATGTAGACATGTTCGTGAATACGAAAAATGCTACCACGTTAAACGTTCGGTCAGGCCCGAATACATCTTATCCTTCAATCAGTAACGTGAGTACAGGAAAGAATGTAAAGTATGCTTATTCAGTTGGGGATTGGGCTTTCGTACAGTTCGACGGTAAAAAAGGATTTGTCCACACCGCATATATTCAAATTGACAAACCATCGACGGTTATACCAGCACCAACGCCAACACCAGCACCAACGCCAGCACCAACACCAACACCAACACCAACACCAACACCAACATTACCGGGCGGTAAAGCATTGAAAGACCTTGTCGTCATTATTGATCCTGGTCATGGTGGAAGAGATCCAGGTGCTGTAGGAATTGGTTATTTAGAAAAGAATATGGTATTAAATATTTCAAAAAAAATGAAAACATATTTTGATAAGACCCCTATTCAGGCTAAAATGACGCGTACAACCGATAAGTTTGTAGAATTATCAGGCCGTACTAATTTTGCAAAGGCGAATAAGGGCGATATATTCATATCTGTTCACACAAACGCTTTCAATGGTAGCGCAAATGGACAAGAAACGTTTTATTATGCCAAAACAGCTGCAAATAATCCGCATGTGAAAGAATCACGTGCACTTGCAATATACATTCAAAATCGGATGTTGGAGGCATACAATCTTAGAAACCGCGGCGTGAATCCTAATAACCATACAGGAAATTTCCAGGTACTTCGTGAAAATACAATGCCAGCCGCACTAGCGGAAATCGGATTCATCGATAGTCCGAAGGATATTCAACAAATGAATACAGAAGCAGGTCGTGAAAAGATGGCTAGAGCACTTTTCCTGGCCACGCTAGACTATTACTTATACTATGAAAATAGGCAAGATATCATACCATTATATAATACGGTCAATGCTAAACCGAGCGGTAAACTTCATTAATCATCCCCCCTACTTAGTCCACGACTAGCTGGGGGAGTTTTTTTATATCCGCAATACCATTACATATGAAAATGAGGGATTGTATTGAAAAGTATCATTACCGCGGCATTTCTAATACTAGTTACCGTATTACCTATCTCGACGTCTGCTGAAGAGCAAACAAATTATTTATTGTATTCTCCCGATGGGGACGTTGAAATTATTAAAAAGGCTTTCCCTGATTTCACAAGAGGATTCGAATTACTGCCGATGGTGGAAGTGGCATTAAGTGATAAAGAACTTAAGAAGATAAAAAACAATGATACCAATCTGCAAGTTTTCCCAGTAAATAACTATGAAGTAGCTGAAATAAAGGAGACCATACCGGCACAATTTGCACTGATTAATGCGCTTCCTAAAAACACCTCGCCTTACACGGGAAAAGGTGTCAAAGTAGCGGTGCTAGATAGCGGGATTGATGTCAGTCATAGTGATTTGAAAGTGACAGGTGGAATTTGTACGTTGCCAATAGAGGCGTGTGCAGAGGGAACGCCCTATTCAGATGATTTAGGGCATGGCACACATGTAGCGGGAATCATCGCGGCAAAAAATAATGGAATTGGAACAATCGGGATTGCACCTGATGTAGAGCTATATTCCATAAAAATAATTGACAAAAAAAATAGGGGGAAAACTTCGGATATTATTGCCGGTGTAGAATGGGCGATTAAGAATAACATCGATATACTTAATATGAGTATAACGACAGATAAGGATGATCCCGCATTGAAACTGATGATTGAAAAAGCCTATCAGTCGGGGATGATTTTAGTAGCTTCTGCGGGAAATGAGGAATTTGGTGATTTAATAGATTCTGTCCAATTCCCTGCTAAATACGCGAATGTTATTGCTGTTTCGGCTATCATGCAAAACAAATCCCGTCTTACTCAATCCTCAATCGGCGCGGAAGTAGAAATGGCTGCACCAGGCGACAAGATTAGAAGTACTTACCCAATTTCACTAGATAATGACGGAATCCGTGATGGTTATATGGAGTTATCGGGCACGTCAATGGCATCTCCGCATGTCGTAGGAGTCATTGCGCTTCTAAAAGAACGATTACCGGGAATTTCGAATACGAAGATGAGAGCTATTTTGGCGAACACAGCAGAAGATCTTGGTGTGAAAGGGCGCGATAAGGAATTTGGATACGGTCTTGTGCGTTATCCGATGTCAATTGAAGAAATTCCAATCGCATCCCATTATAGTGAACGCGGTAAAATCGTCGTGGAACTGTCAAATGCAGATCGAACCACGAACCGAAAACTACAGGCGGGGGACGTTGATATAAAAGAACTCGAGCCGGGAGTGTGGGAATTATATCGGTTCAAGGGCAATCATAAGCTAACGCTGTCTTACCAAGGTGTAAAAGGAAAAGAAATGACTGAGCAGGTCAATGTAAATGTAGACACTGCCCAATACAAAGATATAAACCAAAATAAATGGTATATCGGACACATAGCATATTTGGCGTATAACGAAGGGATAAGCGGCTATTTAGATAACACATTTCGGCCTGACGCTCGCATCACGCGTGCAGAAGCTGTAGTTCTGCTAGGTAGGACGCTTGGACATAACGGTGAGAAACGAAAATCTGTTTTCACAGATGTAAATCCGAATAGCTTCGCTTCAGGTTATATCCAATCTGCGGTTGAAGCAGATCTTGTCGCTGGTTTCACAGATGGTACTTTTCATCCTGATGATGCCGTCACAAGGGCAGAAATGGCATTATTACTTCAACAAGCATTCCAGTTTCCCATTGATAAATCACGGCCTTCTCAATTTACAGATATGACTCCGAATGTAACAAGTTATGAAGCTGTTCGTGCATTAGCACAAACGGGTATTATAGAAGGTTACCCGGATGGCACCTTTAGACCTCAAGAACCGATGACCAGAGCAACATTTAGTGTGTTTCTCGCTGGGGCAAAAAGACCAGATTTGTTCAATTGAATGACAAAAAGGCTCAACCATTACTCAAAAGGTGATAGTTGAGCCTTTTTGTCGATAAACCTCTGTTACGTGATTGTAATGGAACTGTAATCTAATAAAGGTCTACAATCTGATACTATAAAGCTATGAGATAGTATATAAGAACACAAACTAATAGATAAATAGACAAAAAATTAACGCGGGGTGTAAATTTGAGAAGAAAGTTCATACTTGTCGTCCTTACGGCTTTACTACTAACAATCGCACCAGTCACACAAATGCAGGAAGTGAGTGCAGCAACACCAAATGAAGTTGTCACTGAAGCTAAAAAGCTCCTGGGCATCAAATATGTCTATGGCGGAACGACAACATCAGGCTTTGATTGTTCCGGTTTCACAAGTTATGTATTTAAAAAGTTAGGCATCAACTTGAATCGTACAGCCGCCGAACAATACAGTCAAGGGACTGCGGTTAGCAAAAGTAATTTACAACCGGGCGATCTTGTTTTCTTCGCCGGCACTGGTGGAAAAGGAAGAATTTCACATGTAGGTATATATATAGGCAATCGGAATATGATTTCGGCAACATCAAGCGCTGGAATTAAGATTGATAATATCGACACGAATCCTTACTGGAATCCAAGATTTGCAGGCGCAAAACGTCTTGACTCTGTGAAAGATACACCTGTTGCACCAGTTACACCTGAAGAACCAGCTCCACAACCAGAATTAGCGCCAGTCACGGATGGCAACTTTGCTGACGTTAAGGTCGCCCATGCAGCTTATGATGCGATAAAAGAGCTTAATGTAGAAGGAATCATCAGTGGGTTCCCAAATCAGGAATTCCGTCCCGAAGCACAAGTAAGTAGGGGACAAGCTGCCGCAATGGTAAATCGTGTTTTGGAACTAAAACCAAAAAGAAACGCTATTTTCTCGGATGTAGGAACAACACACTCATTTGCAAAAGACATTGCAGCGATGAATGAGGCAGGAATACTGGCGGGATACTCGAATGGTAAATTCGGTGTGAATGACCCATTAACGAAAGCGCAACTAGCGGCAATACTAGAGCGTGCATTCAATATTTCAGATTCCGTTGAAGGTCAAGTGAAAAGCGCATCAATTTATACAGATGTACCGGCTTCGTACTGGGCATATGATTCAATTGTTGCATTGAAGCTATTGGATAAGACGACGGTTTTCCAAACAGCAAGCTTCTCAATCGATGCCAACACAACACGTGCAGAATTCTCCGCAGCACTCTATAGCGTTAAATAAGAAATGGTATAGTTGTAAAGTCAGCTACAAATAGAAGGGAGTCGCTCGTTACTATAAACGAACGGCTCTTTTTCTCTATTTACTTCTCGTACACCCAAGGGGTAAACTGATAGACAATTATAGTAATAGTGATACGATAATAATAGATTTAGAGTAAAGCTAGAAAGTCAGAGAAAAACTACAATTATACAGGAGGAAAGAAATGACTAGAATTAGTAGTAAATTAATTGCAACCTTGTTAGTAATATTTACCCTTTCGGTTGGCCTTTCAAACATTTCTGCAAATGCGGATGAATTGACGGGACGCTCTCTCGAACTAGAAATGCGGGAAATGATTGAAAAAGGATACTTGAGCGGTTATGAAGACGGAACGTTTCGACCGACGGAAAACGTAACACGCGCGCAGTTTGCGGCATTCATCTCCAGAGCGCTTGAACTACCAGAAGCAAATGGCAGTTTCAAAGATGTTCCGCCTACATCGAAATTAGCCTCAGCAATCCATAAAGTGAGCGGCGCGGGACTCATGGTAGGCTCCAGTGATAATACATTCAAGCCAAATGATCTCATCACTCGTGAACAAGTTGCACTCACAATGAAGAACGTATTGGACTATAGTCAAATGGCTACAGTAGAAAAACAAATCGTGTTCACTGACAGAAAAGATTTCGTCTCATCCGGCGGATTCCGCGCCGTACTTTATAGCATCAATTACAATATCATTAGTGGATTCCCAAACAACGCAAAGGATCCTAAAACAACTTTTCGTTTCGAACCAAAGTCCAACGCGACACGCGAACAAGCAGCAGCATTCATTTCACGCTTTTTAAAAGCGAAGGAGTCGTATGGCGGCCCGGTAACACCGCCCGTAACGCCACCTGTTACACCGCCGGTAACACCGCCTGTTACGCCACCCGTAACACCGCCTGTTACGCCACCCGTAGTTTCTAATGTATTCCAGATGGCTTCTATAGTGAATGGAAAATTGGGGAAAAGTGGTGTAACCTATAAAGATTACGAATCGGCAGTAACGGCTTATAACGGTAGCTCAGCTTCTATCGTGGGTCTATATAATGGAAATGATTTGATTCGCGTCAAATCAGGGATTGCCTATGGAAATAATACAACTGTAAATCAAAACGGTAAAATAGTTCCAGAAGTAACAATTATCTATTCTCGCTACGATGGTACTAAACCAAGCGGACAACTTACTTACACTGAAAATGGCCGTGAACTGCGTTATATTGATGCGAATGAGCACTTTGTTAAAGTACAAGCTGGCGGCACAATCGGTTATGTTAAAAATGATGAAGTCAATCTTATCCCAAGTAATCTAATTACTAACCGTGAATATTATACGGTAGGGACAGATGGACTACTTTACCATAGCACGGTTAACCACGAAGCTAATTCAAAGAAACTGCCAAGTTATTCAATTGGGGAGGCACCTTCGTTCATGAAGCCAAACGTTAACTATTTCAGTTATGACGGTGTCCATTTCTCGAATGCCCAAGGTAAGCTGCAAGGAACGCACTACCCATACTTCCAGTTCCTGTCGGTTCGTACCAAAACGAATTATACAGCTAAAGAACTAGAAGCATATATCGCTACAGCACCCAAAACATCAAAATTGATTGGCATGGGTGAATATATAAAAGACATGGAGACACAGTACAATGTGAATGCGTTATTTATCCTGAGTGCTGCAATCCACGAGAGTGATTCGGGAATGAGTAACAATGCACAGGCCAAAAATAATCTTTTTGGTAGTAATGTTCATGATAGCAATCCCCAAAATGGCGATACGTTTGCGAAGCCTGAGGATAGTATAAATGCATTCGTAAAACGGTATGTCAATTCTAATTATTTAGAACCACTAACAGGAGGCTATGCGAAAGGTGCTGCACCAGGGAATAAAACAACGGGTCTAAATGTCCATTATGCATCAGATCCTAACTGGGGTTCCAAAATTGCTGGTCACATGTGGCGTGCAGATGAGTTTCTTGGTAAGAAAGACACAGGAAAGAACGAATTGCAACGTGCACTTACTGTATATGGAAAAAATATCAATGTACGTAGTGGTCCGAGCACAAGCTCAACTAAACTATTCTCGTACAAGCCCCGTATTTTAGGAGTTAACGATGCATTTGGATATCCATTAGTAATCGTCAGTGAGATTGAAGGTGCCGGCGGTACTTGGTATGAAGTTCTATCAGATTCATTAACTCATAAGACTGGCTGGATTAGTGAAAAAGATGGTAGCCTTCTACTTGTGAAAAAGATTCCAAAGTAATAGAAGTATTGGTTCATAAAAACGTACGCTTATTATCTTTGTAAGTGAATTTTAAGAGGCGACAATTAGTTCGAAATCGAACTAATTGTCGCCTCTTTTTTTACGCTTTCTCACCCTGAATCTTTCATTCAGGGTCATAATTCGTTTGAAGTTTGCTTCGAATATGGTAATGGACCTCTGGTGTATCGGGAGCCCGTCAAACTATTCCTCTAGCAAATTCGTAACCTTCTCAATCAATTCCGCGTCTTCACTTTCCAAGTACCCAAGCTTCGCATCAATCATCTCATCGAAATACGCATTTCGTGGCAACTTCATCTTCTCCAACAACTTCTGCGTTTCCAGAAGATCCAATAACGTCAACTGTGGATAGTCATCACCAGAAAACGTGCCATCCGGTCTCGCTTGATACCACAGATCCCCAGTTTCTCGGATCCATCCGCCATCTGCCTGACCAAACGACTCGATACCCGTTATGACATGCTTCGCAGCGTCCATATACTTCTGTTCGCCTGTATCGCTAAAGGCGGTCAATAAAATCTTCAAACCACCCAGCTCATGATTCAAGGAAGCATGCGTCACCGGCGTCTTCGGATCTTCGTCGAAATAATCGACAATGAGATAGCCATCGCCGGCTTCGATGATTTCACCAGCTTCAATGCGAGATAGTAAATAATCCGCATACACCGGTACGTACAGTTCTGCGCCTGTTACGTCGCCTTTAAACGTTTCGGCGGTCTTGTCCAAGAAGAACGACACGAACTCATTGTAGCGTGTATCCACATAGGGAGCACGTACACCATAAGCATTACCCAGCCAAGTGCTCGTATACTCGGAAGGCCAGCGCGTCCCTTCAAACTCATCGATGTAGTAGAGCAGATTGATGCGTGAATTCAACACCATCGTTTCAAAAAATACAGAACCTGATTTCTCGTACCACTCTAGCGCCACGTCATCTTCAATCCGGCCGATGACACGCCCATAGCCCATTTTAGTAGATGGCTCGATTGAGAACGGCAACTTCGTGTAAGGGCCGTCCATCGTTAACCAGTTCAACTGCGAAACCTGATTATGTAACGCGAAATCGATATAGTCATCCTCTTCAGCCTTAGAGGAAAAGAGAGGCTCTTCCGCTACAAGAATCCAAGACTCTGCAATGTTTCCGCTTCCGACCCTTGCTGACCGTGAAATCGCGTCATCATTGACTTCTATATCTTGGAATTCACGGTCCAACTCACGAATCTTACTCGCATTTCCGTTATCATACGTTTTCACCATCGCTTTCGAAACGTATTGGTTTCCCATAAGCAATTCAATCTTATGATCTTCACCGGTAGCCGTAATCCTGCCGTAAGGATTAACCGTCGGATCTTCCCCGAAAACATTATGGTGCGGGTGGTCAACCGTAACGGGATTCCAGTTTTTCGTGTTGAGATCCACACCGGCTTTAAAGTCGATTGTGGTACGCATGTTAAACCCTATCAGACCATCATTCTCTAATCGTTCAAAGAGGAAGACGGCCCCGTTACCTAGCGTTCGTTCTACGATCGAATAGGTTCCTATATCTTTGCCGAACAGTTTTACATCAAATTCCCGAATAACGTCAACTGTGTTTTCCATTTTCCGTGTCTTCTCACCGGAAAACTCGGTCTTCACTGCGGAAGATGTCGTAAGGGAGGCAGAGTAATCATCCCCTTCATAGACAATCGTCGTATCTTTTATGAAATTGGACAAAACCGCGACACCCAAGATTACAACTAGCAATACTATCAAACCAACAATCCATTTCTTCAATCGAAAACACACTCCCAAAATTGAATACCTTTAATTGCTTAGAATTCATCTCCGTATAAGTCCAACAAATCGTCTGACCCCTTCACGGTAAAACAAGAACAGCATTCCTGCATAGACAGCAATCCCTACCGGTACAAGCACAGCCAACTGTAAAAGAGCTGCCCACTCACTAGCCCCAAGGATAACTTTTAATCCCCAAACCGCAAGTCCCATTACAATAGCGGGACCGACAACCCGCGAGCTCATCCGGGCAAATCGCCTAAACTCAGCAATCCCTAAATCGCGGTACACGACAACCATCGACACAACAAAGTAATAAACACTCACAACAGACGCTGAAATCGCAAGCGCTGGATACCCATACTTATCAACCAACAACCAGTTCAGCAAAAAGTTCACGGCAATCGTCGTAACACTGATCCGAAAAACAACCGCCGTCTTGCCGCGTGCATACATCGACTTCGACAAAATGAGTTGCATTCCCTGAAATACAATAATCGGCAAATACAACAACAAAGCCAGATGTGTATTCGTTGTATCTGCTGCCGTAAACGCGCCTCGTTCATAGATGAACGCAACAACCGCATCCCCGACAACTAACAATCCAATCGCAACCGGTAAAAGCGTTACCAACGAAATTTCCATCCCACGAAACACTGTATCTCTAAATTTCGCCACATTTTCCGTCTGCTCACTCATCAACGTAAAGATAATGGCAGCCAAAGTCGTTGCGTAAATCGCATTCGGAATACTGATGATGAGTGAAGAGTTATTCAAATAGGTAACTGACGCATCTCCCGTGCCAGAAGCGAAAAATCGGTTGACAAATAAATTCACTTGTCCAACGACAGAGTTCAATAAGGAAGGAACAATCAAAATCAAAAAAGCTACCTTGAAATCGCGCTCCATTCGAAACACCGGCTGCCATTTATAATCCGAGCGGATAAGGGCTAATATTTGAATCACAACCCCCATTACCGTTCCGGCGATAAAACCGTAAATCAAAGAGAAAATACCCCATATATCGCTGAAGAATAATGCGAAAAGGGCGGCCATTAATGTCGCAAGCAATTTCGAAACTTGCGAAGGAACGAAAATTCGCCGCGATTGCAAATATGAATCGAGCAAACCACTAAGCGCAATCATCGTCATAAACGCAAAGAAAATCTGCGTCATTTGAACAGCGAGAACAGATGTCGCTTCAGTCATATTGCCGTAAATGAACGGTACAAATGCATCCGCGAAAAACCAGCCAACGATACTGACGCCGACAAAAATGAGCATCGTCCAATTCAAAAGTGCATTGGCATTCTGATCTCCACGCTCACCGGCGGCCCGACTTTTCACATACATCGGTAAGAAAACATTATTGAACCCTGTCGAAATCATGGCAACAACTAGGGTGATGAAGCCGAATGCAAGGAAATAGGCATCGGTCTCGGAAGAAGCACCGAATTCTTTTGCAACAATTGATTCGCGGATAAATCCAGATACTTTTAAAACGAGCGCCAGCGCTGTCGCCCATAACGCTGTCTTTTTCAATCGGTTCATAATACCCTCCATAGAAGAAAGCTCCCAGCCGGGGCAGGGAGCTTCACAATCATTTATTCAATGCTTTTAGGTAAATTGCTTCATATTTCTCAGCTGCAGCAAAATGTGAATACTCCGCGATGATCTTCGCGCGAGCCGTATCTGCCAAGCGCTGACCTTCTTCAGGATCACCAAGCAAGCGAATCATTGCGTCGCTTAAGGCTTCTACGTTCTGCTCTTCAACAAGCAGCCCGTCCACACCATCCTCGATAATTTCCTTCAAACCACCAACCGCACATGCGATCAATGGAACACCGGAACCCATCGCTTCAAGCGCCGATATCGAAGTCGCTTCCTCAACACCCGCAGAGTAAATCGACGGCACAAGCGCAACATTACTCGCCGCATAATACTCAACCATATCCGTATGGTCAACTGCACCAACCATTGTCACGCGGTCAGCTATACCTAATTCTGCTGCTTTCGCTTTCATCGTCTCCATCATTTCACCAGTACCCGCAAACACAACCCGCGCTTTCGGGAATTTCTCAAGTACTGCTGGCAATGAAAGAATCGGATAAATAACACCATTTTTCTTCGTCAACCTGCGGGGCACGAAGAAAATCAAGTCATCTTTCTCTAGTCCATACTTTTCACGGAATTCATCCCGACGTTCAATCTCAGGCTTAAACGACTCGACATCGATGAAGTTCTTAATCATATTGCCGACTACGCCTGTTTCCTTTTCGATATACTCCTTGATGCGCGTATCGACAGTGATTACTTCGCGCGTCGCTTTATACGACGCCCGCTCATCTTCCATCAATTCCTTCGCTTCAGGGGAGCCATCGATAACGGACCCCTTGGAAATACCTTCAAACGTCAAGTAACCGTGAACCGTGCTGACAACAGGGACATCAGAAGAAATAGCTGCAAACGTTGTAAAGACATCTTGTGCGTTGACCAAGTCATACGAGCCATCCGCAACTTCGGCTTTAATGATTGCCTCAAGTCCTTCTTTCCGACGTTTCAACGACCAGACATAACCTGAGCCTTGTTTCACTTTATTCAATAGAAAAGCAGGGCCTCTTACGACACCTTCTTTTTTCCACTTAGGCACATCCGTAAACGACACAATACGCACTTCATGACCGCGTGATTCAAGACCCGACTTCAATGTCGTCAAATGAACCGACAATCCCCCTAAATGAGGATAATCATACGCAGTTGCCAATAAAATCTTCATTACTCATCGTCCTCCATTCAAAAACGTATCCCGTAACAAGTCAACATTGCGAAGTGCTTCAGAACGCAACACCTCAACATTAGGTTCAATCATTGCTTTAAGCTCATCCGAGTGATCAAGCGCATATAACGAACTTTCAAGCAGTTCCTCTTTTGTGAACTCTCCGAGTGGGAACGACTTGTCCCACATACCTGAGCGTTTCAAAAAGCTTTCCACTTTACGATCATAACTTAACCCGATATGCGGCACATTCGATAATGCTGCGAATATCAATGCGTGCAATCGCAAAGCAATTGTTAAATCAGTCTTAGCTATGAAATTATAAAACTCATTGGGTGTAAATGATTCACCAAGCAAACGCGTCTGTTTCGCATGCTTCATCTTGGCCATCACTTTTTTCGAAACGTTTGTATCATAAGGCGGTTCCATTGGGACGAACACGGGCAGAACACCACGTTGTTCGATCAATTCATCCAATACCCATGCTAGTTTTTCAATATAGATATCTTCATGTTCAAACCAGGGACGCGGTGCAACGGCGACAAGCCGTTCATCACCTGTCAAACCAAGCGACACATACGCAACATTATCTTCATTTGGTTTAAAGGCGAACACAATATCTGCCGTCACAATCGTTTCAGGGCGTTTCACCCCTAATGAAATCAAATAATCTTTCGAGTACTGATCACGTACCGTGACCAAATCTGCCATATTGGCAAACAATCGCATTAAAAACTTGCCCCATTTACTCGTCACAGGACCGATACCTTGTGAGAAGAACATGACCTTCGTTCCGCATAACTTCGCCAAAAACACAATGAGCAAATAATAGGGAAGGGGACCAAATAAAAACTTAGTAGGATATGTATCCTGCAATAGGCCACCTCCACCAGAAATTAGCAAATCTGCCTTACGCAATGCTTTCACTTTTTCTTTATTACCATGACGCCATCCGCGATATACCGACTTTACACCATGTTCTTTTGCTGTCTCTTCAGGGGACAACGAAAACACCGTAATGTCCGGATTATCAAGTTCCGCACGTAAATTATCAACAATCGCCTTCAAAATCGCCTCGTCACCCGTATTGCCAAGGCCGTAAAAGCCGGAAAGTACAATTTTCAATACCCGTTCCTCCTCATAACAAAAGCCTCCACGTACTCGTGAAAGCATCATCCTCCTCAGATTTTATCACTCTTACAGATAGCTATGCAACCGCTTTGAGTTTCTGCTATACTAATACAATTGAAAGCGATGGAATTGAGGGTTCAACTATGAAGGATGCATACCTTGGCGTACATGTATCGCCACTTACATATGAAGGAATTGTGAAGGCTATAAAACTGAGAATGATTCGCGGGGATAAGTCGACAATTATCGCAGTCAATCCGGAAAAAGTGATGGCTGCGCAAAAAAATCCCGAAGTGAAAGAGCTTATTAACGGCTCCACATTTCAAATCGCGGACGGGGTAGGTATACTACTCGCATCCAAGCTGAAAAATGGGAATATCAAAACACGTGTAACAGGTGTCGATATGATGGCGCGTCTGTTAAAATTTGCAGCAGAAGAAAGCCATCCGATCTACTTGTATGGAGCAAAGAGAGAAGTTGTCGAACGAGCTGCAGAAAACATTACAAAAGATAATCCTGGAATTGTGATTGCAGGTACGACAGACGGCTATGAACAAGACGAAAATGCACTCATCGAACGCATAAACGACAGTGCTGCCAAAATCATTTTTGTCGCACTTGGCAGCCCAAAACAAGAATTATGGATTAAACGCAACATGGACAAGCTTTCAAACGTCTTAGTATTCCAGGGAGTCGGAGGCAGTTTTGACGTGTTTTCCGGAACAGTCAAACGGGCACCAGCTTTCTTCAGGAAAACAGGAACCGAATGGCTTTACAGGCTTATGAGCGACCCGAAACGCATTAAACGACAGCTCAACTTACCACGCTTTTTAATAAAATTGCTATTCAATGGAAGAAACTAAGTGAAATGTAAAAGGAGCATATAAATGAAAAAATCAATTTGCGTAGTTGGACTGGGCTACATCGGTCTACCAACAGCTGTCATGTTTTCGAATCACGGACACATCGTACATGGTGTCGACGTCAACGAAAGTGTAGTCGAACACATCAGTAATAAAAAACTTCATATAGAAGAGAACGGCCTGCAAGAACGGTTAGACAAAGCAATCGATTCGAACGCTTTTACAGTGTCGACAGAACCTGTAAAAGCGGACGTCTTCATTATTGCTGTACCTTCACCTATTAAGGAAGACAAAACGGCAAATCTTGAGTACATCCGTAGCGCAGCCAAAGCAATCACGCCGTTCGTCGAAAAAGGAAATCTTGTCATTCTCGAATCGACAGTGCCACCTCGGACTGTACAAGATGTCATCATTCCTGAACTTGTTCAATCAGGACTCGAAATCGGAACTGAAATTTTTGTCTCACATTCACCAGAACGGGTTATCCCCGGTCGTGCTTTCGAAGAACTTGTTTCGAATGACCGGATTATCGGAGGTGTGAATGTAGCATCAGCGCGCATGACGTCTGAATTATATCGGTCATTTGTCAAAGGACAAATGCATGAAACAGATGACACCACAGCAGAACTTGTCAAAGTGATGGAAAACACCTATCGCGATGTCAATATCGCACTCGCAAATGAGCTGGCAAAAATTTCAGCCAACATTGGTGTTGACGTATGGGAAGCAATACGGCTTGCCAATTACCACCCGCGCGTCAATATTCACCAACCGGGTCCAGGTGTCGGTGGACACTGTATCGCAGTCGACCCATGGTTCCTTGTTGAGTTAAACCCGGAACTTGCACAAATCATACACTTATCGCGCCGGACAAATGATGGTATGCCAGAATACACGGCGCAATTGACGGCGGATATACTAAAAGAAAAAGGCGTAGAACAACCAAAAGTAGCTGCACTTGGCCTTGCATTCAAAGGGAATATTGATGATATGCGGGAAAGTCCTTCCGTCGATGTCGTTAAACAAATGCTGAACAAGAATCTGAATGTCGTTGCATACGATCCACATATCAAGACAAACAACATGGACGTGCAAACGCAAAATATAGATGAAGCATTAGATGGCGCTTCAGCAATTGTTATTTTAACGAACCACGAGGAGTTCAAAACAATGGATCCGAATCAAGCAGCGAAGCATATGGCCTGCAAAGTCGTTATCGATACGAAAAATTGCATCGATCGACGTAAGTGGGAAGAGGCAGGATTTGATGTCCATGTCCTCGGAGATTCTAAAAACTAACATAGAAAACCTAAACGAAAGAGGAACTAGTCCCCATGGAATTTAAACAACATAAAATAATGCTAGCACTCGTTGCGTTCATTATTATCCAACCAATCATTGACATCTTGACGACTGCTTCAATCTTATTCATAGATATTCCGCTAACGATCGGTGTCATCATCCGTCTAGCCTATTTAGCAGTCATGGCTGGATGGATTATCTATGCCGCTACAAAAAGTAAACGGGCAAAACTCTATTTACTCTACTTAATCGGATTTGCAGGACTCGTTATTGTTAACTTTGTAACAAGTATGACTGTGAAAGAACCGTTTTTCATCGCTGAAGAATTGACATTTTATACAAAAGTCGTTTATTTCCACGTACTGTTTTTCGGTTTCCTTCTATTAATAGAGGCACTAGCGAAAAATGGAACCGATACAAAGAAACAGCTCGTTAACTATTTCCTTATTGCATCGGCCATGATCAGTGCTGTATTCATCATTGCGCAATTGACTGGAACAAGTCTTGCAAACTATGCAAGGTCGAAAGAGGGATGGACAGGGTGGTTCTACGCGGGCAATGAAATCGGTGCAACAATGGCAATACTATTACCTATCACCGCCCTATACGCAGTAAACAAAATGACTGCTCCGAAAAAGTTCATTTACTGGTTGCCGTTCATTTTGCTCTCAATATCGATGCTTGCGCTCGGGACGAAAGTGGGATACGGAGGAATTATCATTGTTCTCCTTTCCGTTTTGATAGGCAGTTTGATCATGCTTCTTATGAAGAACAAGGATACCGACAAACAAGTGGTGACAGCGAATGTGCTTGTTTCTACCATCCTGCTCATTGTACTAAGTTTCACTACACCATTCACCCCAGTGTTCGGTAACATGTTTGCTCATTTAAACATACTAGGCATTTCAATGGGGGACAAACCCGTTGAATTTGATGAATTTGGGGAAGAAATTGTGATTGATGAAGAAGAAGAGGAAGACCCATTCATAACGGGTAAACAATTTGAAAATCTAGTGTTCAGTAGTCGTGAACAATACGCAGCCGATTATACAAGACAATTCGCAGAAGCGCCGATCAGTCAGAAATTATTCGGTATGGGCTTCGCAGGTAACTATGACTACCCGCAACCGCACAAACCGCTTAAAATGATTGAAATGGATTTTCACGACTGGTTTTACTCTTTCGGTATCATCGGTTTCCTATACATGATGGCACCGATTGTGTACTTCGCTCTAAAATACGTCTGGCAGTTCATCACCAACTTCAAAACTAGATTCACATACTTTGGAATCTTGACCGGAGTTGCATTCCTAATCGGAATAGGCATTAGCTATACTGCAGGGCATGTACTGACAGCACCATCCGTATCAATCTATCTCGCATTTCTTTTTGCGGTCCTAGTCTTCCAGGCACGAATTAGTACTGATACGATAACCAAATGACAAATTGAAAAAGCCCGAATCTCAAATGTTTAAAAACATATGAGATTCGGGCTTTTTTAGGTGACAGGAATCTAATTGACCCAAATACATCGGTAGTAAATTCAAGATAATACGACAATATAACAATGCGTAATCTAACTAATTGTTTAGAAGTATATGAAAAATAAAATGATTACGAACGTGTTAATTCGTAACTAGTAGATTGGTTTTTAGTGAGACAAATTGAACAAAGTCTTTATAAAGCCAATGTTCATGCAGAGTGGCTTGTTGAAATAAAAGTCCATTAACTTGATAATCGTCTTCCTATATTTTACTTCTCTATTATTTTGTTGAAATAAGTATTTAGAAACTAATTCAGATTCTTCTTGATAATTACAGAATTAGATGTATACTAGAATGAGAGTTTAGGTACTATGACATTTCTAGTAATCTATGAAATGTTTCGTAATATCTCATAGATTAACGAATGAACTGATGGTATACTAAAACGGAAGAACACCGCTGATACATATCAGCACAAAACAGATACACCTAAAACAGGGAGGAATACTACACATGGCTTTACAATCAAATTCTTACAAAAAATTCGTTACAACAGCTGCAACAGCAACACTTGTGGCATCTGCACTTGTTCCAGCGGCATCAGCATCTGTAACAACAGCAGCATTCTCAGACGTACCAGCATCATACACTGATGCAGTATCGTATCTTGTTGAAAATAACTTTGCAGTAGGTCTTTCTGGGACGCAATTCGGTATCTCTGCACAAATCACTCGCGGAGACGCTGCAGTCATCATTGCTTCAGCGGCAGGCCTTATGGACGAAAAAGCTGCAGCATCTGGTTTCACTGACGTTCCAAAACGTGGCGCTATCGCAGTTAACTCATTAAAAGCTGCTGGCGTTGTAAACGGTACATCAGCTACTAAATTTGGTTGGGATCAGCCTATCAAACGTGGAGACACGGCAGTAATGTTCGCTAAAGCTTTCGGTTTGACTGAAGGTTCAGCTGCAGACGTGAAATTCACTGACGTACCTGCTAAATACAAAGAAGCTGTTGCTGCATTATTAGCAAAAAAAGTTACTACAGGTATTAACGCTACTCAATTCGGAACAGACAACAACATCAAACGTGGAGACTTCGCTAAATTCATCTACGCGTTGAAAGATCAGATTGTACTTCCAGGTACTGATGTAGTCACAGAAGGATTGAGTGTTTCTTTCGCTAAAACAACACTTGCTGCTGACGGTAAAGACAACACAGTCGTTACTTTCACTGTAACTGGCGCTGACGGCAAAGTTGACGCAACTGCTGATGACATCGTTCTTGGTCTTGATGCAACTTACGGTAGCTTCGCTAACAAAACTGTAACAGTTCAAAACGGAGTTGCTACACTAGTATTGACTTCTGAACAAAACAACAAAGCAGTTCAAGGTAAAGTTACTGCAACAGTTGTAGAAGCTGGAGAAGGCCATAAAGACCTAATCGGTAAAGTTTCTGCTACAGCATTCTTTAACTTGGCAGTAAACGACGGTTCATCTGAAGTTCTTAACCTTACAGGTGCAGAATCTAACCAAGCTGACCGCGCGACACTTCACTTTGACAAAGCTGTAAAACTTTCTGACTTTGTTGAAACTGATAATGTTACTGGCGATGTTCTTTATCAACACCGCACAGCTACCGGCTGGAGCGCTCCAGTAACTAAAGCAGCAGTAGCAGGACTACCAGCAAAAGATGTTAAACATGCTCTTAAACCAAGCGCTTTGGCATTCACACAAGCTGGAAACACTCCAATTACTATTCTTGGTCTAAAACCAGTTGCTGGAGACAATAAATCCCTTGAAGTAATCTTAGAAAAAGCAAATGATCTTGATAACAACAAAGCTGTAACCGTTGCAGCTAGCTATGTTTCAGATTTCGGAAGAGTTTCTAGATCTGCAACTTCATTCACTTTGACAGATGCTCGTACTCCAGAAGCTACAGCTGTATCTAACGAAGGAATGAGAACAGTTGCAGTTAAATTCTCTGAAGCTATCGAGACAGCTACGTTTAAAGTGGATGCAATTTCTCCTTTAGCTGGCGCAGTAAGATACGGTGAATTTGATGTAAGAACTTTGGAAGATACACGCAACATGGCTTATATCACAACAACTGGCTACTTAACTGCTGGACAACACAAAGTTGAAGTTTCAAACGGTTTGGACTTTGCAGGTAACAAAGCTGCAACTCAAAACTTGAACTTCACTGTAGCTGCTAACACAACTACACCAACAGCAACTGTAGCTGTTAAATCACCTGAGCAATTCCATGTTACTTTCAACACTCCAGTTGATGCTGTAACAAATGCTGATTTCGTAATGCAACGTTACGATGAAGCAAATGACACATGGGTAAATGTTACTAATGCAACTACAAAAACTCGCACAGCAGCTGTAAATGGTGTTTTCCCTGCAATCACTAACGTGCCAGTAATTGCATCACATGTTTCTGGAAGTAAAGAAGCAGTAATCGAATTGACTCAAGACTGGACACAAATTTACAACACATCTGCATCAGAGGAAAACTATTACAATGATGATTACCGCATTGTATTTAATGCAGGCGCATTAACTAACACAGACAACGGTTTAACTAATGAGCGTTTGGTTGTTAACTTAAGCCAAAATGCTGATGGCGGTACTACAGTAACTGCTCTTGATTCACTTGATACTGTAAGCCCGGCAATTTCAAGCATCGCTGCAAATAATGCTGCTGCTAGTTCATTCCTTGTGACTGCTAGCGAGCCAGTTAAACTTATTTCTGGCGCGGGTGTTGTACTTGACAATGCAGGTGCTACATTAAATCAACAACAAGCTGATGATAAAGGAGCTCTTCCACAAGCTAAAGTACAATTCGTTGGAAAAGACGCTAAAGGAAAACCAGCTACTATCAATGGTTCTGTAACTTCTTATGCAAACACTGATGAGTCAGCATTCAATGTAACTGCTAACGAATCTATTCAAGCACTTGTTGATGCAGGATACGGCGAAGACTGGACAGTAGTAGTAAGCCAATTGACTGATGATGTAGGAAATACTGCAACTACTTCAACTCAAGCATTCAAAGTAGTTAAAACTGTAGTTAACCCAGATGCTACACCATTCGCAATTCAAGCTACTTCTGCATCAGTTAATGCTGATGGAAGCGGTTCTGTAATCATCGACTTCACTGAAGGCGTTCAATACCAAGGTGGAGCAAACGATGCTACTGATATCGAAAACTACACATTGAATGGTAAAGATCTTCTTCCAGGAACATCATTTACAATTGCTGATCCATTTGGCGCAGTAACTGCAGGAATGAGTTCTATCGTTATTACATTGCCAGCTGGATCTTTAGACAAAGCTAGTAACGTAATCAATGTGAAGAGAGACCTTGCTTCACATGATGGTTCATTACTAATTGGATCTAACGAAATCGTAATCCCAACTACTGCTAAATAAAACTAAACAGTTTCGGGTACCAGCTTCTAACATAATTTTGACAATTGATTTCCGTTGATACGGGATCGGTTATTGAATAAGAAACAGTTCTTTGATCCATTATGGGTGCACTTCATCCTTTAATAGATCAAGGGGCTTTTTCTTTTGTCTTCTAGTCTATGTTTCTACTGTAATTTCAGGTACCTATTCAGTAAATTCACTACAATTGCATAAAAAAAGAAAGCTCAGCCATATTCACTTTGGTTAAGCTTTTCACTTTATATTTATAAAATTAAATGAATTGTCGCAATTGCGTCTTGCACAGGCACTCAAACAATTTAAGGCTTCGTGGAGAGAAATCTCTGTGGGGTCTATTTTCGTTTCTACGTAATGAGTCTAAAGACAATTAAATATTTCAATCCTGAAACAAAGAATTCGCGCCTTTTTCAATTGGAGGAGGAGAAGTCAATGACGGAATTTATTGATTTCGGGTACCGGGTTCTAACACAATTCAGACAACTCATTTACGTTAATGCGGAATAGGTTGTTGAATGGTAAACAGTCCTTTGATCCTTTATGAACTGGTACCCAATGCCCAAATCGAAAGATACATTACAGTTAAACGCAAAGAATTCAATAACCTTACATTCTTTACAGTTCTACTATTTCGGTTTAGAAATCACTGCGCAGGTAATAATAGAATTATAGGCGATATAAATACTTACTAGTTGATAAACATCAACAAAAATAGAATTGCCTAAAATAGGGAGGAATAATACAAATGGCTTTACAACTAAAATCTTACAAAAAATTCGTAGCAACAGCCGCGACAGCTTCACTTGTTGCATCTGCACTCGTTCCAGTTGCATCAGCTTCTGTAACAACAGCATCTTTCACGGACGCTACAGGTAACTACAAAGCTGCAGTAGAATACCTAGTATCTAATAATCTGACTAGCGGTTTGACTGAAACATCATTCGGCGTACAAAAAACAATCAAACGTGGAGACGCAGCAATCATTCTCGCTAAAGCGCTCGGACTACAAGACGAAAAGGCTCCTGCAAGTGGATTCTCTGACGTTCCAGCACGTGCAGCTCTTGCGATCAATTCTTTGAAAGCAGCTGGCGTTATTAACGGTAAAACAACAACGAAATTCGGCTTCGAAGATAACTTGACTCGTGGCGAAGTTGCACTTATTTTAGCGAACGCTAAAGCATACGACCTTAAAGGTGATACTTCTAAATTGAAGTTCACTGATGTTGGTGCACGTTACGAATCTGCAGTAGCGGGTATGGTGGAAGCTGGAATCACTTCTGGTAAAACAGCAACTAGTTTCGGTACAAGCGCTGATATTAAACGTGGAGAGTTTGCTATTTTCGTATATAAAGCAGAAACTCTTGAAGCAGCTACACCTGAAGTCGAATCGGTAACGGCGATGAACCATAAAGAACTAAAAGTCACTGGTTCAGCATTAGACCATGTAAAAGCTGAAGACTTCAACTTAGAAGGTAATAAGGTTGTTTCTTACAAAGTAAGTGAAGACAAACTGTCTGCTACATTGACATTTGAAAAAACTTTTGAACCAGATAAAGAATTAAAAGTGAAATATACAGAGAAAGTTGAAGGTGAGAAAGATAAAGTAACTGAATTTGCTTTCGCTTACTCATTAGATGTTGCCTCAATTTCAGCTTCAGATGTTCGTCTTGATGAAGAGAAAGATAAACAGTACCTTTCATTCATGATTAACAACGAAAGTGTTTCAGCTAATGTTGAAACGTTAAAGCAAGCTGGATATACTGTTGAGTTTCAAGCAACTTCTGACGTATTAGTTGATGCTTCAACAGGTGAAATTGATGAAGCAAAAATTGCTACTGGTGATAAATTTGCTTATAAAGTTGTAATCACTAAAGGTGATAAGAAAGTTGAATCTGAACTTAAAGAAGTAAAAGTTCTTGATTTTGCAGCATATGTATCAACAATTGGAGAAACGAAAGTAAGCCAAGGTAACGTTGCTGTGAAGAGTGGTAAAGTTTCTGTTCAAGATGGTGCAACTACTTTAGATGTAGGTAAAGTAACATCTCTAAGTGGTGCCACTGTTGCAAATCCAACTTTAACTTACAAATCTTCTAATCCTTCGGTAGCTACTATTGATGGAAGTGGAGAAATTACGCCAATAAGTCCGGGTTCAGTAGTTTTTACAATAACTTCAGATGATGCAAAAGTTGAAGTGCCATTAACTGTTACAAGTGGTGCTCGTGTTGCTACGACTGTAGATCCAAGTTCTACTTCAGTTAAACTTTACAATGGAAACAGCGATACAGTTGCATCTACTGTAGTTGACCAATATGGTGACGAGTTTGAAGGTACTGTTAATGTAGTATCTAAAAATACAGATATCACTAACGCATCAGTCCAAGCTGTAAAGGTAGTCAACGGAAAAGCGGAATTTGAAGTTACACCAGTTGCTGCTGCTAAAGGAAATACAACTTTAGAAATTAAAAATGCAGATAGCACGAAAGTTTTAAACACAGTTACAGTATCAATCTCTGACGATGCTAAAGTGGCTAGCAGAAAACTTGAAATAGCTAACTCTGGAAAAGACTTAAACCTAGATGTGATATTTGCTTCTGATGATAACAAAGTAAATCTTCTTTGGAACACATACAATAAAGATGGTTTCAAAATTGGTTCTGAAGCCGTAAGTGGTGGAGCTTACGCTGTATCTTCTTCTAATGCTGCTGTTGCAGATGCTGTAGTGGATGCTGATACTAAGACAATTGCGGTTACTGGTAAAAAAGCAGGTACTACAAATATCCTTATTAAAGAAGGAACTGTAACAAGAGCTTCGGTAACAATCACCGTTTCAAATTCTACTCCAACTATCAAAACAGTACAATTTGAAGAAGTTAAAGATATTACAACAGCTGCAGCGTTATCAGATTTAGTTATATTAAAGCCATCTAATATCACATTAAGCGATAACACATTAAGAGCTCAACTAGATAAAAATGGCGATATCTATGTAGACCTTGATGAAGATAAGACTAAAGATGCTGAAGAAGTATTAGGTACTTTAGCTGTTAAATATTCAGGAACTGCATCTGATTTTACAACAGCACCTTCTATCTCCTCAGGTATGGTTGAAGGGACGGTAGCTAATAACGCAGAAGGAACATTAGTAGCTTATGTAACTGGAACTGGTGAAGTAGTTCCTCTAGCAACTTCAACTATCAATGTGAAAACTAACTAATATTTAAACACTAAAGCCCTGTTGTTTTGGGTACCAGGTTCTAATATAACTCAGACAATTCATTACCGATGATACGGGATAGGTTGTTGAATGGGAAACAGTCCTTTGATCCTCTATGGGTCAATGGACTGTTTCTTTTGCCTTAGATTCTATACCTCTATTATTGTAGCTTGTACTCGCCACATTATAAGAAAAACGTTAGCATCCAAAACTAGATCTGTTAGAGTTCACGGAAAAAATTAACAATTGTCGTAGCTAAATTGGATTAATTTCGGTATAATGGTAATTATAATCCATAAAAGAGGAGGGGGTATTAGTTGAAAAATCGTTGGATGTGGCGATGGATTGGATGCATTGTTGTCGCAGCAGTTTTGTCTCTCAGTATACAGGTGAAAGCTTTATCGCAGTCATTTAAGGACGTTCCTCCAAACCACCGTTTTTGGGAAGTAATTCAGAGCATGCAAGAGAGAGGACTGATTAATGGCTATCTGGATGGCACGTTCAGGCCAAACGAAAAAGTTGCACGTAAGCATGTTGCCCAGTTATTGAACAATGAATTACAATTGGTAGTGAAGAAGGACACAAATATCCGTTACAAGGATGTGCCTACGAGCCATCCCAACTACGATGCAATTTTAAGAGTTTCCCAAGCGGGTATCTTTAGCGGTGATCACAATGGAAACTTCAATCCTGACGCTCCGCTCACACGAATACAGATGGCTAAGGTGCTAGATGTAGCATTTGACTTGAATATTGAATCCTTCACAGTAATTCCGGACATATGGTATTACTATTGGGGTTTTACGCATGTTCAGGCTTTGTATTCAAACGGGATCACAGTTGGTGATCAGGGGTATTTTAAACCAAACGATTCCGTGACACGTGCTCAGTATGCAGCGTTTATGTATCGTGCATTAAATGTACCTAAGGTTACAGAAGTTGATTCCAATACACCCTTGAGAAAAGAAGAAATACTGAATTTAGTCTACAGGTTACCAGTTACAATCGAAGCTACGATTAACAGTTTTAAACATCAGAAATCCCAATTCAGCATAGTTCGCACAGAACTATTGAAAAATGCCACTCAGCAGTTTATAGATTCTGATTTAAAAAATTATTATGCTAGTATGTGTACAAACTGTGATATGGGTCTTTTTCCAATTTTAATGGATGAAACAGATTATCGTTTCGAAATTCTTGAAAACACATCAAATCTAGTCCGAATTCGTACGATTTCCTTTGATGCTCCGCTTGCGGCTGCCGGTTATTTGGAGTATGCGTTTGAAAAGCAATCGGGCAAATGGAAACTGTCAGGATACGACTGGAATCATGTAGGGGCGGGAAGCTTTGAACTTTCAAAAGAGGAATCACTCCAAATCGTAAAAAATGATTACGAACGCTATAAATCATCTCCTGTAAGCGTGAAGTTGCTCAATTCTAATTACGAGAATGTATATGATATATACACGGATAAGGATTATCGTCGGCTTGTGTACCGGATGCAGGTGGATAGTGGGAAAAGTAGTTTCAATGTCACTTTTTATCCACATAGCGGACTTATCATTCAATAATAAACAGAAAGTTGACTCTATTTTATGGACAATAAATAACAGAATAAGAGAAGGGGAAATGAGCTCAATAATGGCTCATTTCCCCTTTTTTAATTTTGAGGCATGTATTTCAATTTGACGAATTAACGTTTCTAGGCGAATTGCGGCTGGGATAATACCAATTAAAGGTGTTTTGGACGTAAAGTTACCATGATCTATTCATTAGGATTATAGTACAATTAGGAGTGATTATTTTATTAGTTTAAAAGAATTATATAACGATTAATTGGGGGATATATTAAATGTCTTTAAAATCACATCTTTTTTGTAAACTACTTGTTCCAGCAGTATTGGCGGTACTTGTTTCATCAGCTGTAGTACCGGAAGTTTCCGCGAATGGTGAAACATCCGCTTTCACAGATGTTTCAAAGATTTACTCAGAATCTGTAAATTACCTGGTCAATAACAACCTTTCACTAGGGATTACTGAAACGAAATTCGGAATTGATAACCAAATCAAACGTGGTGATGCTGCCGTCATTTTGGCAAACGCATTAGGAATGGTAAATGCTGATGCTCCTAAGGCGGGTTTCACTGATGTCCCACTACGTGCTACTGGTGCAATTAATGCGTTAAAAGATGCGGGTATCATTTCTGGGAAAAGTGCAACAAAGTTCGGATTCAATGATTTACTTAAACGTGGGGAAATTGCTTTGATGCTAACGAATGCCTCTGCATATGACCTTAAGGGAAATACGGAAAATATTAAGTTTACTGACGTTAATTTACGATACCAGGAAGCAATAGCTGGTTTGGTTGATAACCAAGTTACAAGTGGTAAGTCTGCGACAAGTTTTGGAACGAACGACAATATCAAACGTGGAGAATATGCCATTTTCGTTTATAGAGCTGAACTGATTAAGAATGAAAGATCGTCTGATAAGGTAGCGCCTAAACTTAATACTATTGGAGAAACGGAAGTTACTATTCGTTTTGATGAAGAATACGTACTTCCTAATGTTACTGCAACAGACGATAAAGACGAATTCGTAGCAGTTACACATGTAATTATGCTTGAAAATGAGAAACAAACTGAAGTGGATACCTCTGTGCCAGGAGTTTACACAATTACTTTCAGCGCAAAAGACAAAGCTGGCAATAAGGCTGAAGATCTCATTATTAAAGTCACTGTTGAAAAAGAGGACACATTGACACCTGCTATTGAAGCGGCGGAATTAGCAATATCCGAACTACCTTCTATTGATGTTATAAAAATGTCTGATTCGGATGATATTCAAAAAGCGCGGCTACTAGTAACCAAAGTTCTTGAAATAGATAGTAAAGCTGAAGTAAATGGTTTGCCCGAGCTTATTGCTGCAGAAAAACAGATTAAGATATTGATAGCACAAGAAAAACTTATAAAGGCCATTGAAAACGCAGAAAATGCAATAGCAGCAGTACCTGAACCAAGTCAGGTGACGCTTGAAAATGAAGTGGATGTGACGAAAGCTAGAGATTTTGTGAGCGCAGTTTATACGTTAGATGCTCAAGCAATTATCGTCGGTATTGAAAAATTGGAAGAAGCTGAAGTGGTAATAGTTGAACTTAAAAAAGAGAGAGAGATTAAAGCGGCGATTACAAAAGCAGAAGATGCAATAGAAGCATTACCTGCTATTGAAAACTTAACAAACAATGATGTTCGAGCAGTGAAGACGGTCAGAGAATACGTTAATGCGGCCTATACTCTGAATGCTCAAGCAATTATAAGTGGACTAGACGTTTTGGAAGCTGCAGAAGCTAAAATGATAGAAATATACAAACCTGAAATATTTCTAAACACATATGCATCAATTACAATTAATAATCGAATTGATGCGTTAAGTACTTCTTTTCAAAACCTTAGTTCTGATGTATTAACTGTGAAGAACGTGGAGATTTTTAGTGGGACTGCATCTAGAGGTTCATATAATAAGGAACAATTAGAATCTAGTGGAATCAATACAATAATACATTCATACGAGCGATTTCAAATTTCTGTTACTTTTAGGATTGGCATATGGAAAACTGATAATAACTATGTTAAGTATACAATCAATGATGGAAATAAAGATTATGAGTATATATCACAAGTGAAATAAGTGAATTGAAATTCGCGTCCCAGGGATTAAAACAATATCTATAGGGTAACGTGGATCCCAGTGTTCTACGAAATGCTGTCGTAGGTTTTGTACGGGCATTTTATCGACACCGTGACCATTAAAGAATAAACAGAAGTTACTATAAATCTGTAAGACGGAAAATAGGTTCTAAAACAATTATGTCTATCTTTTCTGGTGACGCGAATTAGTATGAATCGAGAAGTAGCCCCTTGATCCTTAACTGTGGATCAAGGGGCTATTTCTATTACCTCCTCTTACTTTCTTTTTTAATTTTGCTAAAACACAATCAATCACGACAAGATATTATTGAAGATTCCTGTTAAGATAAGATGTACGCTAACTTTATAGAGTAAAGGTGACTTGCATCGTGATATTTAATTCATTTGAGTTTATTTTTCTATTCTTACCTATCGTATGGGTGCTTTATTACATATTAGGAAGACTTCATATCCCATTTGCAAAAGCATGGTTACTCGCAGCTTCGGTATTTTTCTATGGCTTTTGGAATCCAGCTTATTTGCCGCTCATTATCACTTCGTTGCTTGTGAACTTTACAATCGGGGCGTTTTTGGGCAAGGATAAGGGTGGCAAATTTCGTAAGGTAGTCGCGACAATCGGAATTCTTTTCAATGTATTGTTACTCGGCTACTTTAAGTACTTTGACTTTTTCCTTGAAAATGTCAACTTCTTTTTCGATACGAATATTCCGTTGAAAAATATATTATTACCTTTGGCGATCAGTTTTTACACATTTCAACAAATCGCTTATATAGTCGATTCATATATATTGGAAACAAAAAAGTACAGTTTTCTGAACTACAGCATATTCGTCATGCTCTTCCCGCAGCTCATTGCGGGTCCTATCGTCTATCATGGTCAAATGATGCCACAATTCAGCGACAAAAAGACCTACTCAATCCAATTCGGAAACATATCGAAAGGTCTTATTATTTTTGCAATTGGTCTATTTAAAAAAGTAGCGATTGCTGATGTTTTTGCTAAGTATGCAAATAGCGGCTATGGCTCAGTTGATTCACTGACGTTTATCGACAGTTGGATTACTTCATTATCCTATACGCTACAGCTCTATTTTGACTTTAGCGGATACTCTGATATGGCGATTGGACTGGCATTATTATTCAATATTAAAATGCCAATCAACTTCAACTCACCTTATAAAGCGCTAGATATCCAAGACTTCTGGCGTAGATGGCATATTACATTATCGAAGTTTTTAACGACGTATTTATACATTCCGCTCGGTGGGAACCGAAAAGGGAAATATCGGACGTATATTAATATTTTCATTATTTTTTTCGTCAGCGGAATTTGGCATGGAGCCGGTTGGACGTTCATCGTTTGGGGAACGTTGCACGGTGTTGCAAGTATCATCTGCCGTTGGTGGAAACTGGCCGGCTTTAAGATGAATAAAGTACTGGCATGGATGACGACATTCCTTTTTGTTCACCTGGCTTGGGTGTTTTTCCGAGCAGCTACATTTACGGATGCGATAACGGTGCTGAAGGCAATGTTCGGGTTGAATGGTGTTCAACTTACAGGTCTTTATACCATGTTTAATGAAAAACTGTGGATCATCGGGCTCTATTTGATATTTGGTTTACTTCTATCGTGGTTTGCAAAAAACTCGGTTGAAATTATGGATAACCAAAAACGAAACGTGTTATTGGCTCTGTTTATTTCTATACTGTTATTTTATAGTACGATGCAGCTGCAACAAGTGAGCGAGTTCTTATATTTCAATTTCTAAGGGGATCATCTTATGTCGGATAAAAAGTTTACAGGTACAATCGTCATTTTATTCGCTGTGCTCATAACAAGTGTTGTGAGCTTCAATTTCTGGATAGACCCTCTCTGGCATTACAGTCATGCACATGCTTACAACGACGTTCAAAAAGTCATTAATGAGCGGGAGCAGAAAATAGCACAGCTGCAATTTGAAGAAAAGGATTTCGATACACTTTTAGTTGGGAGTAGCAGGTCCACTTATATTCATCCTACTGCATTCGGTAAATGGAATGTCTTCAATGCCTCAGTTGCGAACCTATCTATGCGTGAGTACCATAGTTATATTTTATATGCGCAGTCGCAAAACAAGGATATTGAACGAATCATACTCGGAGTAGACTTTTTTAAGTCAAGTGAAGAAGAAGCAGGAGCAGCGCGGTCTGTGAGCAATTACGAAACGAAAGTCAGTCAACCTTTTTATCGTACAAAAAACCTGTTATCTCTACAAGTATTGGGATACTCCATCAGTAATTTCAATCTATCAAGAGGGAATTTGATTACTGAAGATAGGCTTTACAATAGGCAAGGGGAAGCATTCGCAAAAAAACTGACTGAAAATGAAATCGAAAAAATGACGGGTGAAAAAATCAAGAGATTTGAAGATACTTTTTACGGAGAACACTACACGTATTATCCGAAATATGCGGAAATCATGGCTAAAGTGAAAAATACGGTGCCCAATGGTGAAATGATTGTGTTTACAACGCCCATCTCCACGGAACTGTTCAAAGCACTCGTGGATACCGGTTTGTATGATGACTACGAAGTATGGATCCGTGATTTAGTAGAAGTCTATGGAGGCGTCTGGAACTTCATGTATCCGAATACTGTTACGAATGATATCAATAACTACTATGACGGGCATCACTTCTATCCTGAAATAGGTGACTTGATCGCTAATCGTATTGAGAACAGGACGACAAGACCGGCTACAGATGATTTCGGCGTTTACGTGACGACTGAAAATATTGAAAAGCATTTGAAGGAAGTCCGTTCATTGGTAGCGGAATTTGAATAACAATTGGTTGAAATGAAAATAGTTGACTATCTAATATCTAGGATTACGCATAGAAAGGGGAATCGGTTACATGTCGTTTAAAACAATGATATATCGTGGATTTGTTACATCGGCGATCATAATGATAGTGCTTATTTCTTTAGCTGTTCCTTCGTTTGCTTCAACTTCATCCTTTAAGGACGTCTCGAGCAACTATGCTGAATCAGTGGAATTTCTCGTTGAGAACAACTATTCAAAAGGTGTTACTGCGACGCAATTTGGAACGGACCAACAAATCACGCGAGGGAGTGCGGCAGTTATTTTGGCGAACGCGCTTGGTTTGACGGATTCTGGGGCTGAGAATACAAAATTTTCCGATGTTCCGAAACGAGCGGCAGCCGCAATTCATTCTTTGAAACAAGCAGGTATTATAAATGGTAAAAGTGCAAGTTATTTTGGATTCGAAGACAATTTAAAGCGAGGAGAAGTCGCGTTGATGCTCACCCAAGCAGCGGCTTATAATTTGCAGGGGAATGTGAAGAACATTCATTTTAAGGATGTAAATTTGCGTTATCGGGAAGCCGTTGCTGGCATGGTTGACCACAACATTACAAATGGAAAAACTGCTGAGCGTTTCGGTACAGCTGATCAGTTGAAACGTGGTGAGTTCGCAGTTTTCATGTATAGAGCTGAGATGCTTAAACTGACTAAATCACTCCCAAATTCTTACAGCGAGCTGTCTCAGAAGCTGATGTCTCAAGAAGTTTCTTCTATTAAGCTGATTGGCGATAGTATCACGGAGGGGATGGGGGTGCAAGGGCATTTCATTCCGAAAGATGGCCGGATTATTTTCAGTGATGATAAAGGCCAAGTATATCGCGAAGCGACTCATACGACAGACGTTTGGGCAAATCGATTAAGAGCGTATATGAAAAACCTGGAATTTGGTACGATTGATGTGACTAATGCAGGAATTAGTGGGAAATCTGCAGCATGGACATTGAAAAATAGTGATCAATTAATGAGGCAGAAAGAAGATGTCGTTGTTGTTATGATTGGTACGAACGACCGCATTGACAGTAGTTTAAAGGAGTATGAAGCGAATATCCGAGAATTGCTCGAAATTGTCGACGTGCGTTCAGAATATATGATTGTCATGTCACCGCCACCTTCGACGAACGAGACGTATGCTTATCGTTTTTCAGCACAAAGTATCGACAATGTGCTGAAGAGGATCAGTAAAGAAAAAGGGTATACGTTCATCTCTCATTTTGACGCCATCAATGAGTATCTTGTCAATAACCCCAAAGTTGCGTATGAAGATTTGATGGAAACTCGAAGTCCCCATCCGACCGCGGCAGGTTACAAAGTCATGTGGCAAGAGATGATGGAGAAGTTGGAATTAAAGTAAATAAAGTTAGATGATAAGTACCCCTCACCGTTGTTGGTGAAGGGTATTTTGGTATCCAACAAATGAAAAAAACAAGTTTAGAACGGATACCTTCTCTCCTTTCTAAACTTGTACTCACTATTGCTCAAATAATTTACTTCGTCCGTACTGGTCGCCAAACAGCAGGTCATATTGGATAAGCTGGTAGTCCTCTTTAGCCCTCTCTGCCTTATCCGGCGTAACCAATAGCAAGTTGTCATTTGCGTCAATCTTGAGCTCCCGTGTATACCCAGGCATGACTTCTTTGAAGTTTTCCAACAGTGAATAATACAAAGGTTTATCAATTCCAGCCATATCGAAAACAGCGGGACCCAGGAATGTTGGACTGATTGTGCCCAGTTCGGGCGTTACAGCCCCATAATTATTCCAAAGAACGAGAGGTGTAGTCCTGGTTTTTCGGTAATCCTCCAATTCCCAGTTGTCTTCTCCGGCTGTCCAAGGGACAAAATCAGCTAGTTTGTATAATCGGTAATCTTGGCCAATGGCTGGTAAATGGTCGCCGAAAAAAACGATGATTGTGGGTTCGTCGGAATCTTTGTAGTAATCCATAAGTTCTTTTAACGCTGCATCGGCATCTGCAACCCCTTGCGTATAGGATCGGAGCATGTCGTTAAAGATTTGATCTACTTCCGTCTGCATCTGTGCATTAACGGTGAACTCGTCATATTTATCCACGCTATAGCCGGTATGGTTTTGCATCGTTATTGCATAAATGAATGCCGGATCCTCAGCCATTTCGGTTTGCTCGATAATTGTCTTCGTTACTTGTTCATCTGAAACGAACGGCCCTTTGTAAATCGGGTTTTTGAAGCCATCAATGTCAATGAATTGATCAAAACCAAAATGCTTGTAAACTTCTTCCCTGTTCCAGAACCATTTAGGGTAAGGGTGGATTGCGGTCGTTTGATAGCCTAAGCTCGATAAGTATGACGGCATGGCAGGGAGTGGATCTTTAATGTATTGTTGGTACGGAACGGAACCAATTGGAAGAAATACGTTTGAAAAACCAGTCAGCGCTTCGAATTCGACGTTGCTCGTTCCACCTCCAAATGTCGGTGTCAGAATCGAACCGGATTGAGTTTCCCTCACCGTTGGCATAGGATCTGCATCGAATGTAACTTTATCCATCAGTGTCGGATCCCAGAAAGACTCGCTCATGATGAAGATGATATTAGGTTTCGTGTTTGGAGGATTCGTTTGTCCCGATTCTGATTTCTGCAGGTTATCCACGATTTTGTTTATATTCTCTTCGTTATAGCCTTTTGGTGGCAATACGATTGCACTTTGCATATTTAATAAGAAGGTTACAAAAAAACCGTTCGTTTTATAGTTTCGATTTTGGTCGAAGGTTAGATTGGTCACCCCAGCTAGCTTGAGTGACGATTCAACTTGCGGGACTGAACGGTAAAAGATGAAGGTACTTATGTACACAACACTCATTCCGACAAACAGTAAACGTATCCACCAATTTAAACGAATGACCCGTACCGGTTTTTTTACTAGGATATAGGTGAATATCGCGGAGATAAGAACGACTACGCCTATAATAACAAGAACGACTTTTGTTATATTAGCTTGTTGATAGATGTTGGGCAACAGATTTAAAACATTATTATAAAGCAGCAAATCCCATGGATATAAAAATTCACTTAAAAAACTAAACTTAAAATAACTCATCATTGCAAGAAAGAGTACAATTCCATTTGTAAGGATAAAGCTGATTACATAGCGATTGAACAACCCTAAAAATAGAATGAAAAGAAAATAGATGATCATTAAGTTGAAAAAGAAAGCTTCGGTTTTTTCATTGCGCCAAATGAGTGTTTCCTCATAACTTCCACTCAATAAGGTTTCGATACCGATTAGTAGAAAGTAGAAATAGACGATTGTCAGGAGTAATGTTACAAGAGCTCTATAGTTTACACGTAATTTCAACTAATCACCTCAATCGTAAAAGTATTATCATCAATAATCCAGTTTAACACGAATGAGTTCTGGAAACGAGTTTACAATACCCCTGAAATGAGCAACCAACACTTGGGCTTCTTGTATAAGCGGAGACATCGTTTTTTTAGGTAAAAAAAAGGACCATGACTGGACTCAATTGTCAGCCATGATCCTTTTTTTATTTCACTTTAAATTCTGTTACGTTATCTTTTACCATAGGGGTACCTTTAGAATTTTGGGCAAAATGCGTAACAACCAGTCGGTAGTTACTGCCTGATGTATAACCACCCTCTGGAGCGGAAATATCGACTTTGCGTGAATCTGCATTTGCTGAAACCGTAACAGGTTGACGAACACCGTTACGATCTTCTACATAGATATACTTATTTGTGAAAAAATCTTTTTTCATAGCTTGTGAAAATGTGACAGTGAACTTTTTATTTGTTGCTACTTCCCGTGCAGACGGGGAGGGAACAAAAGCTTGCTCTACGTAAGATTTATCGGAATAGAGTACTTGAAGTTTATCGAACAGCAAGAACCCTTTGTCTTTTTTCGCTGATGATTGTTCGGCAATATAAATTTTGTTCAACGTGAGTGGTGCAGCGGCGGTATGAGGAATAACCGCTTCGACGTATTTCCAACCTGTCCAGTTCAAACCATTTTCTTTCGTGAAGTCTACCACGATTTCTTTTCCGTTAGTATCCTTCAGGGAACCGCGGAGCCAATGGTTGTTGCCGTCACCGTATACCCAAACACCGAGTTTTTTCGGCTGTGAGGCTAGTTTTAAGCCGTTTGTCCATGTCATGTAAGCCGCTGAAGTTCCTTCTTTATATCCTGTAAAATCATAATTTAGCCGTACGGAAGCGTTTTGGTCATGAGCTTGGATCTTATTCTCAAGCGCAAGTGATGCTGTAGCGCGCGCTGTCGTTGCCTCTAGTCCGTTGACTGATTCGAACGAGCCCAAAGTGAGGGGTTTGTCCGAAACGGTTACAGGTATGGTTTTGCTTACCTTGCCGACTGTTGCGGTCATCAAGCCTGTCGCTTCGTTGGCATTTGCGGTGAATAAGTTACCTTCAATTGTACCCACATTTGAGGGGACAGAAAATGTAACTGCATCCGGATTGAGGGTCACTTTGTTGCCTTTTAGAACGCCCTGGACGTTTACAGTTATTTTTTCACCCGCACCTATGCGAATGTCGGAAGGGGTGATCAGTAAATCATCGATTGAATCTGTTACAGTAACGGGTATTGTTACGGATGCATCCCCGTAAGAAGCAACGACTGCTCCCGAACCGGCTTTCGTACCTAGAAATTGATTGTTTACAATTTTTCCGATGCCATTCGTTACGGACACCAGTTTCAATTTTTTCTGATCGATGGGGAGAACGTTGTAATATTGGTCCAGAACGGAATTTACTACAAAGTCAGCGGCAGCACCAACCATGACCGGACTTTGTTGTGCTTGACTCGCTTTTATAAAGTGCGGGTCACTATAAGGTGCTGTACTCACTGCCTCAAGTATGGCATTCACTGAACGCTCGCTGCCGCTAGTTGGACGGTTTGCAAGAGTAGGATAGACATCGCCGTATTTCCGTGTCACCATTGTTGTCGATCCGCCACCGTCTAAATTGATGGCGTTATAAGCGCCTACCTTAACGAGATGGTTCGCAAATTCTTGTAGCGTCATGCCAGTACTGACTCCTTTAAGACCTGAGTCTGCTGTGACAAAAAATGCGCGTTTGCCGGTAGCATCTGTAGCTACAGCTGTGCGTGCAGTACGTTCTTTTGCGCGTCCGCTGTTAGGGTCAATCGTCATGGCGACTTTACCATTTTGTACGAGAAGCGGGCCCGAAGCCAACATGAACTTCGAATCTTTCCAACTGGCATCGACGTTGTATGCAACGGAAACGCTGTCGCCAATTTTCATATTACGAATTTTATCGACTTCTTTTCCATGTGCGGAGAGTACGAAACCACGGCCATTTGCAGGGATAGAAGCGCTTGTCGCTTGTCCATTCGGACGAATCCCAATGACTTTACCGGTAACTTTTTCACCTAGTGCAATATTCTGTTCGACAGAAGTTGCGGTTTCGACAACAACTTCTAATCCTGTACCGTTCGTTCTTGTTCTGTCATATGACCAACTCGATGTGAACAGGATGCTTTCATCTACATTTCGTTCCTTGTTTAGAGAAGTTAACCGAGCTGTTTTACCTGCATGTTCAACTTGGACTGACAAATCATACGTACCTATTTTCGCTGTGTTGTCGGAAGTCATTCCGAATGCGGCCGGCGTATGCATGAAGTCGTTATAATTTGTGGATACAGACCCAAGATGTTGTATAATGCCATCTTTCACCAACAAATAGCTTGGAAACTTATTCGTAAAATGGAAGAACGAAGCATTGATCGCGCCAACTACATGGTTCTGGTTTTGGGTATGTAGTTTTGCTAGATTTCTAACATAGGCGAGCTTGTTTATTGGATTTGAGACACCAACGTCAATCGTAGTGTAGGGCTGATTAAGATTGATAGATAGCTGGTTGACGGTCTGTTTATAGCCACCGGTGGTTATAGATTCCTTTGTATGATAGACACCGGGTGAAACATTAGCCGCAGAAACGTCTAGTACACTGACTTGAAAAAGGAACATTAACGCAACAGTAAACGGGAAAATGATTTTCTTGTACATTTAAAAACTCCTTTGGATTTCAATGACTCTAGTATACGAAAATATACTAGAATCTACCATAGGCAAATTGGGCATACCGAAGGGTGGCGAGTCTATTGGTAGGGGATAACAAAAAAAGAACCAAAGAGACAGAAGTGTCTCTTTGGTTCTTTTTCGGCTTCAACCGGGTAAACTATATTAAATAAAACAGGATTGTTCCTACTACTTCATTTTAACATATTTTTTTAAAAATACAATAACAATATCCTACATCTAAAGCATTTTAAGAGACATCTACAACCTCGGGTGGCTCAATTTTTGATAGACCGTCAGCTTTGTATATGAATATCGCGAATTCACCGCGCAAAATATCATCGGATCCGCCAAATTTTGTGGCCGATTTACCTTGCGTTATGTTATTTTCCACGAGTGCCGCAACAGATGATAGGAATCTTGGGCTGACATCTGTGAATGGAATACGATCTTGACTTGCCTTCAGTTCATATGCAGAAGAGATCACCTTGGCCATTTCAGACCGTGTCATCGTATCGTTGGAACCGTATTTACCAGGGGATTTCCCGCTAACGACACCTTTTGCAGCGAGTGCATTGACAGCCCATAAACGGTTAGTAGGGACATCCGTAAAACCAGCGTTTGGGGATTTTGAATTTTCATTGAACCCCATAGCACGCGCAACCATGACAGCCGCGTCAATTCTTTTGATGGATACTTGTGTCCCAAACTGGGTAGGTGATATTCCTTTGGCATAGTTATTTGCGACGATGTAGTCGACTTCAGTTTTGTAACGGTCACCAACGTCACTAAAGGCGGCGGACGTTGTCGGCCCTTGAATGACGAAAGACAATAAGAGAATAGAGAGTAGTAGAGATATAGTTTTTTTCAAAATGAAAGCCTCCTTCTAATTTATTAGTCTACACGTTTACGATTGTCGTAGCAAAAGGATTTTAGCCTATGCATAAAGGTGTAATAAAGCTGTAAAGCGTAAATATGCTATAATGGAGGAATACACAGCTTTAATTGGAGGTCACTATGAAAAAAGTTAAAAAAGTTATCATACCTGCGGCAGGATTAGGGACACGGTTTTTGCCGGCTACGAAAGCGATGCCAAAAGAAATGTTGCCAATCGTTGATAAGCCAACAATTCAATACATTGTAGATGAAGCAATTGCGGCAGGTATCGAGGATATTATTATTGTTACAGGAAAAGGAAAGCGCTCTATCGAAGACCATTTCGACCATGCATTTGAGTTGGAAGAGAATTTGATTCAAAAAGAGAAATATGAACTTCTTGAAAAAGTGAATGCCTCTTCAAATGTAGATATCCATTATATTCGTCAAAAAGAACCACTTGGATTGGGTCATGCCATTTGGTGTGCGAGGAACTTTATCGGTGATGAACCGTTCGGTGTCCTGCTTGGCGATGATATCATTAGTAGTGAAGTACCTGCACTTAAGCAATTGATGGACAAGTATGAGGAAACCGGCACGAGTATTATTGGTGTTCAAGAAGTTCCACTGGATCAGATTCATCGTTATGGCGTAATCGATCCTGTGGCAACGGATTCGAATTTGATGAAAGTGAAAAACTTCGTCGAGAAACCGACTCAAGAGGAAGCGCCATCTAATTTTGCGATTGTCGGTCGCTATGTCCTCACGCCTGAAATTTTCTCGTTTCTAGGAGAGAAAAACATTGGCAAGGGTGGAGAAATTCAACTGACAGATGCCATTGAAAAGTTGAATACCATTCAAGATGTATACGGTTATCAGTTCGAGGGTAGACGTTACGATGTTGGGGAAAAGCTAGGTTTTATAGAAACGACGTTGGAGTTTGCGCTCGAACGTGAAGATTTACGTGATGATCTTCTCGCTATTATGGAGAAACTTGTAGACGCTAACAAAAACACATAAAAAAAGATTCTTTGTCAAATGACGTTGGTGAAGAGTTTTAGCTGACTATAATTGGTTTATTTAATCGTCACGGGGCTGTCTAGAAAATCAGTAAAACTGATTTTTTGTGGCAGTCCTTTTTATGTAGTTTTCCAAATATCCCGTTGCTTTCCGTTTCAGATGGACGCTTTCCGCGGGCACGGCTTCAGCCAATCGAACAGCAAAGGGTTCGATTTGCCGTATTTCTGCGTTATTTGCAGAAATTAAGGCATTCTAGCCCCGTGCTCCCAACGCTAACGCTTTTGGTCGCAAAAGCCGTTCTGCGTGACGGCTTTTCCTGCGGGGTCTTCAGCTAGGGAAGAGTGAACTTCTTTCTCTTCCTAGCTGTTCCCGCTGGAGTCGCCATCTTCCACTACAAGCAACTAATATTGCACGTTAAAGTTGGATAAGAATATATAAATTGCCTGATCCGGTGAAATGCTTAAAAGTAGGATTATGCTGCTTTTGAGCGTAATTGTTTTTGTTCGCTTTGTTTATCAGATGGTTTTAATTTAAAGTGTAAAATAATACGGTTTTTGTAATTCTGGAAATTTCTATATCCATAAGCGATACGATTCAATACTTCAATTCTTCCGTTATTGTTAGGGTAAATAAAGCTGTTTTACGGAAGATGTTTTTTTAACGTTTTTAAGCTTGTTCTCATATAACTTGAAATTAAAGGTGAAACAGGTCTAGTTAAACAAGTCTCTAATGCCTTGAAATCCTTATCAGAAATAGCTTTTAGAAGTTCTTGATAGAGCCTATAATTCGCTTTTAATACTGGATCATACGCTTACATTTCATCTACAATACTTGTCGCTAAGCGTTGGCCGACTTTTATTCTACAGGTAATCTCACTTTTTTTCTATTTGTGTTAAACTTATGTTTCCTACATTCTCTTAGCTGATTGGAGTGCAGAGCGGCGACTCCTGTGGGATTAGCGTGACAGGTGAGACCCCGCAGGAGCGTGGTTTTCGCGACGAGGAGGCTCACCGCACGCCCCACGGAACGCGTCCGCTCGGAACGGAAATCAGCGTGTAGCAGGATTTTTTTAGTTTCATAGATATTTATAAAAAAATGACATTAGTGAAATTCCATCCCTTTCTCCTGTTCCATGGAGAAGGGGATTTTCTTTCACCAACGTCATATATTGTACAACCTGAAAGAATGCCTTCGGAATTTTAAATTCCGAAGGCATTCTTTATGTGTTTTTAAATAACCAAAAACACGGTTCCAGTCAAAATGAAGGCCACACCAGCGATTTTTCGTGTGGATATCGGTTCTTTTAAAAGCCATGCCGACAAACACATCGTCCATATATACGTAATGGACGTAAGCGGAAAGACGACCGTGTAGGGCAAGAAACGGAGTGCAATGATATTAAGAATCGCGCCAGTTCCGTAACTTACCAAACCGATAAATAGCCATTTTATCAAAGCGGGTCGATTTTTTTTGAAATCTTGTGCAGAAGCCTTTTTCAAGAAATAGCCGCCCAGTGCACCGCACCAGGTCATTGTAATGAGCAATGTAACGAATAACATACTAATTGCGATCACCCCCGATTAGCAGAACACCGATCAAAATAGACGTTGTCCCAATCAAGATATTTCGCGTAATCTCTTCTCCGAGAAAAAAAGAACCAAAAATAATCGCGAATACATAGCCCACGGTTAACAGGGGATGCAAGACCGATAATCGGCCAAATCGAAAAGCGATTGTCATGAACACCGCGCCACAACCATAAAGGAAGAAACCAAGCCATAAATGCCAGTCAAACAGTCCATCGGCCATTTTCCAGAAGAGTTGACCGAGTGCGGTGCTGAGTGCAGCGGTCAACATAAGACCAATACCGATGGATGACGTTTTCTTTAGAGGCTCTGTCATTTCACTTTACCTATCTCATCGAATTTGATGAAGCTAAAGAACAGCAGTGCGTACATGACAAAGGAGTTCGATAGTAAGTACCTGAAATCCTGTGCGGGGATTCCGACAAAGACGGCACCCGTATTGAGTGCAACAGGCAATAGAATCAGCCATGAACGCCAATTATTTCGCAAATAACTGATATACGTGAAAAGAAGAGCAAGTAACGTATAAAATGCGGGGCGCCAAATAATATCTTTCGCCTTGTCAGTCGTCTTCATATAGTTCAAAGCCGTTTTTGTTACTTGCGGATTCAGTACACTGTTTACTAATCCATATTCATTGTTCAAATAGATATTTGTCACGTATCGACTCGTATAGCCGTCAGCGGGTTCATTGATTTGCCACACAAGGGAAGTCTGTTTGAACAATCCTTTTGCTGCGAGATAGGGGTTCTGAGTGACTAATTCACCCCACATTTTTGCATACAATTTGGGGTCATCATAAATGACGAATCTATCGTAATCGCCCCATGAGAATTTGATGGGATCCACGCTATAGGGATTGAATTTTTCTGTCCAAAGTGGGATTGGGAACAATCGATTAATATATTCCGTCTGTTCATCCGTCATATACCCTTCTTCAGTAACAATCGTTGCGATTTGTTGTGTAGGAATACTAAGCATTTCTTGCGGATCTGAAGGGTGGACCTTCAGTGCTGTATAGATTGGGCCTGTCACGATTTGATGTGTCAAAATGAGCATGACGGTGATTGGGAGAACTCTTTTCCATTGCGTTCTGTACATAATTAGGACGAATACCATCGTAACGACGAAAACAGGGAAGCCGTTATGCCGGAAAAAAACAACACCTAGACTTGCAAGGACAAATAAAGTGATGAAAGGCCAACTGTTTAGGACTTTACCCGCCGATTTCACAATTAGGAAGATGAGAATAGTGAAAAGGAACAACACCACACTAAACGAAACGTCTTTCCAAATGGTAATTGAAGTGATGGCATGGATTGGGCTAAGTGCAAAAATGATTAGACCTAACCAGATAAAGGCCTTCGGAATACGCGCGCGTTCTAAGACGTAGCCTAAAAGTCCAGTTGTGAAACTGAACATGAAAATCTGGAACAATGCAATAATGGCGGGCGTATCTCGGATTTTCAATAAAAGACCGATGAGCCACGTGTGCACAACCGGATGCCAATCTGTATATTGCTTCGATTTCGCCTGTCCCCATTGAGCAAGCGAATCCGGAGTCATCGTACCCGGATAGAAGGCTATGAGGAAGAAGAGAGACACAGCTAAAAATGGCAATGCATAGAGTGCGATTTTCCATATGGGGACCGATTTCTCTTCCTTGTCGAGATTGAAGGACAGGAAGAAGCGTAGGATTGCCATTGTTCCGATTAGAACGGTAGAAAAGACGCCAAACCAAACGCCAAGAATTAGGACAATGTGATTATCCATTAAAAAGGCTTGTTCGCCTCGAATGCTCACTGTAAGCAGCAACGGATACAAAATACCGAAGATGCATAAACTCACTTTTTTTGCTCGAGTCATCCCTTTTGCGATTCCAATGAATCCAATTGCATAATGTACTAAAAATCCCAAGGGAATTGCTAAAAGTAAAATGATATAAACGGGTACATTTCGTATAGGTGTGAAAAAGAACAAAACCGAAAAACTGAGAAAAAGACTAATTCCCAGTAATCCGGCGATCCGTAAACTTATTGATTTCATTGGTTCAACGACCTCCTGAAGTGCGTTCTCTTATCCTATTCAACTCCAGTTCATATCGTTTCCGGTGTGTGCCCGCGACTGTATCTAGAATGAGTGCGCAAGAGAAAGACAGCATCGCAAGAAGGACAAAACCGACTGCTAAAATTGCGGATGGAACTTTCGTAATGAAGTTCGTTTGGAAGAACTCAATGATGACCGGTGTACCGGCACCAAGACCGAGTAGTAGGAAAAGGATAGACCATGACGTAAAGAACAGCATTGGTTTGTAGTCTTTGAAAAGCGTGAAAATCATGCGAAGCACCTTGATACCGTCCGTAATTGTATTCAATTTCGACTCGCTGCCTTCCGGACGGTCCCGGTAATCGATGGCGACTTCTTTGATAAGAAATTTATTATCAAGTGCGTGGATAGACATTTCCGTCTCAATTTCAAACCCTGGGCTTGTGATAGGCATCGATTTGACGAACAATCGGTCGAATGCACGATAACCGGTCATAATGTCTGTTAAATTACTTTTGTAAAGTTTGTTGATAAGTCCTTTGACGAGGTTATTTCCAATGCCATGAAATTTACGTTTGTTTTCGTTGAAGTAAGTTCCGTTCGATAGACGATCGCCGATGACAAGATTTGCTTGCCCCGTGCGAACAGGCTCCATGATTGTATGGACAAACTCTGCTGGATACGTGTCGTCTCCGTCCACCATTACATATATATCCGCTTCAATTTCACGGAACATCGAGCGTACAACATTCCCTTTCCCTTGGCGGGGCTCGAAACGAACGATTGCACCATGTGCGCGTGCAACTTCTGATGTCCGGTCGGAAGAGTTGTTATCATAGACATAAATTGTTGCGTCAGGTAATTCCCTTTTGAAGTCATCAATGACTGTACCAATCGTTTGTTCTTCGTTATAACATGGTACTAAAATAGCGATTTCCATTTGAATACTCCTCTTTGCAACTGTAAAGATTGAGTGTTTGATAAGTAATGAAGGTGTGGCTTGTCCTCGAACGAGTCGAAGTGGTTAACCTACCAACTATCTAACACAACTTACTATACAAGTATTTTTTCATACAACATTGATATTACCACGTTACTAGCTTTTGGTACAATTAGAACGGTGTAAACCGACATGAATATCGGAGGATAAATATTGCCCTCTATTAACGAACAGCGTATAATACACTGCATGTTTGCTATATTGACTGGGCATAATAAAATAACTGAATTTCTGGGAGGAAACAGCTCTGCTACGTACGTTGAAGAAGAACACTACCCTGTCCCTAGATACGACATTGCTAGACAACTTTGCAAAGAAGGACGAACTTGATGTGTACCGCGAAGAAATAAGACAAATCCATAGTCGGATGCACACTAAAATAGGGCGAGGTTCGGAATTCCTCGGTTGGCTCGACTTTCCACTTCGAAATCATGAGACACTTCTCACTACTATCGAAGAAACTGCGAAAGAGATTCGAGAAAATGCCACGGTTCTTGTGGTCATCGGTGTTGGAGGCTCTTTCCTAGGCGCCAAAGCTGTCAAAGATGCACTAGACCCGTATTTTAATATGGATAATGGAACGGAAGTCGTTTTTGCCGGGCAAAACATGAGCGGGGCATATTTGAACGGACTCATACGCTATCTAGATAAAAATGATGTATATATAAATGTCATTTCCAAATCGGGGACGACAACTGAACCGGCGATTGCTTTTCGTATCTTGCGTAATTACATGGAAGAGCGTTACGCAGACGAGGCTTCGCGCCGAATTATTGTTACGACAGACAAGAAGCACGGGACATTAAAAGAACTCGCCGATGAGAATGGGTACCGTACATTCATTATCGAAGACGATATAGGCGGCAGATATTCCGTTTTGACCCCCGTCGGCTTGCTGCCACTTGCTGCATCGGGCCACGATGTTCGAGCATTATTGGAAGGTGCGCGTTACGCGGCACTTGAGTTGCAGGATGATGATGTTGAAACGAATGCTGCCTATCGTTACGCGGCAATCCGTCAGTTGCTTCATTCGAAGGGATATGACATTGAACTGCTCGCCTCGTTCGAACCTTCGTTGAAATATTTCCATGAATGGTGGAAGCAACTATTTGGAGAAAGTGAAGGGAAAGGAAGGCAAGGGATCTTTCCATCAGCCGTATCCTATTCAACAGATTTACACGCAATCGGCCAATATATACAAGACGGCAGACGGGTCCTTTTTGAGACATTGCTCCATTTCCATGATGTAGGAAATGATCAAGCGATTCCCTTTGAAGGGGATGACCGGGATGAATTGAACTATCTAGCGGCCAAATCATTGAACGAAATTAATGCACTGTCGAAAGAAGGTACCGCACTTGCACACGCGGAAGGCGGCGTGCCTGTTATCAAGATTGAATTAGCGAAGCTTGATGAATTCAATCTTGGGTATCTGATTTACTTCTTCATGAAAGCATGTGCAATGAGTGCCTATTTGTCAGGTGTTAATCCGTTTGATCAACCCGGAGTCGAAGCATACAAAAATAAAATGTTTGAGTTACTTGAAAAACCTGGCTATTTATAAGGTTTAAGTCAATTGTACGATTACTTCTCCCGAGAAACACTGCGGGAGTTTTTTTATCGTCTTAGACTCCAGCAGGGAGGGATTAAAATGTACCCTATAAGATAGACACTTTAAAAAAATCTCTCTTATGGGGTACTTTTATTTCTAATGAAAATAACAACGATTATATGTTGACATAAAGAATCCTACCAACAACGCTTGGCGCTTGGGGATGCCTCCCGCAATAAGCCAGACAGAAGACCACTGTCAGTCTTATTGCTTCGGCTACCCCAGTAAGGCGCCTTCGCTGGAGATTACAAGGAAAATACAAGTCCAACAGCAGAACTTATGTCAAAGATATCATTTACTAATCAAGAACAAAGAATACTGAAGAAACATCCTTATGAAAAACGAGAGATAAATAGTTATATGACTTATTACAATCATTATCAAGGTCAGTGGAATTTAAAGAAGTTGACGCCTGCACAATACAGACATCACCTTCTTCAAGTTTCCTAAATATGTTGAATGTATGATTCTTACTCACTTCAGCTGATTGAAGTGGAGAGCGGCGACTCCAGCGGGAACAGCGCGAGCCGAAGACCCCGCAGGAACGCAGTGACGAGGAGGCTGAGGCCGTGCCCGCGGAAAGCGTCCGCTCGGAACGGAAATCAGCGGTTGGTTAAATTCTTCGGTTCAACTTATATAAGGTTTTTAAAAAATGTCCTTTACAAAGGGTACACTTTAGATTGAACAAGCGCTTTCGCTTTTGTTCTTCAAGCGTCTAGTTGGGTATACTAAACGTAGTGTAGGAAATTGGAGGAATGAAGATGGATACGACGACTGTGGAATATAAGAAATGGTTTGATTCGGGATTAGTCCCCGAAGAGCTACGCGCAGAATTGCAAACAATCAAATTCGACAGCAGTGAAATCGAGGACCGGTTTTATCGCTATTTGGAATTTGGTACCGGCGGGATGCGGGGCTTGCTGGGCGCGGGGACAAATAGAATGAACATCTTTACGATTAGGCATGCTGCAGAAGGACTTGCGTTACATATCAAGGAAAACGGGATAGATGCAATGCGTCGCGGTGTCGCGATCGCTTATGATACACGGCATTATTCATTCGAATTTGCAATGGAAGTTGCCAAGACGTTTGGGAAGTACGGCATACATATCTACTTGTTCAAGGAGAGTCGACCAACGCCTGAGCTGTCGTTTGCAATTCGGCATTTTAATGCGTTTGCGGGCATAGTCATCACGGCGAGCCACAATCCAAAAGAATATAATGGATTCAAAGTATATGGCAAAGATGGTGGGCAATTGCCTCCGGACGCGGCAGCCGGCATTCTTACTTATATGAAGACAATCGACGACATCCTCACGATCGATGTAGCTACCGAGGAAACGCTTGTTGCGAGCGGTCTATTAACCTATGTACTTGAAGAAGTTGATGCAGCTTACCAAAAACAACTTCTGACATTGCGCTCTTCTGATCTATCTCGCGATGCGTTGACTATTGTCTATTCACCTCTCCACGGAACGGGTAACATCCCTGTCCGGCAAGGGTTACAGGCGTTTGGGTTTGCAAATGTCCATATCGTAGCAGAGCAGGAACTACCAGATTCTGATTTTTCAACTGTTCTGTACCCGAACCCTGAAGAGAAAGAAGCATTTGAGCTAGCAATTGAAGTCGGGGAAAAAATGAATGCAGACCTACTCATGGCGACAGATCCTGATGCAGACCGATTAGGAGTGGCGGTACGTACGACTGCAGGAGAATATGAACTGCTAAGTGGCAACCAGTTAGGCGCAGTGCTCCTTCATTTCATCCTCATGAAGAGAAAAGCGCAGAGTAACCTACCCCAAAATGGAGTCGTAATGAAAACAATTGTGACATCTGAAATGGGAAGGGCAGTTGCGGCCGAATTCGGTATACCTACAATAGACACGTTAACAGGCTTTAAGTACATCTCAGAAAAAATCGAGGCATTTTCGAAAACAGGTGAATACACATTCCTTTTCGGTTACGAAGAGAGTTACGGCTACCTCATTGGCGATTTCGTTAGAGACAAAGACGCTGTTCAAGCTGCCCTTATAACGGCAGAGGCGGCGGCTTATTACAAAGTGCTGGGTTCATCGTTATATGAAGCGTTGTTGGCATTGTATGAACAGGTCGGCCATTACCGTGAGTCGTTGAAATCACTAACAGCTTCCGGGAAAGACGGGAATGAGAGAATCATTCGTATCATGGCGACGTTCAGAAATAACCCGCCAAAAGTCGTAGGAGGCATCCATGTATCTTCCGTAGAAGACTATTATTCTCGTACAGTGAAAACTGCAGATGGACGTCAATCTGAAATCGATTTACCTATTGCAGATGTCATTAAACTCCATTTGGAGGATGGTTCGTGGATTTGCATACGTCCGTCTGGGACGGAACCGAAATGTAAATTCTACTTTGGTGTTAGGAAGGAGTCACGACTAGAGGCAGCACAATCACTTGAGAGATTAGAAATAGAAGTTATGTCTGTTGTGGAGTCCATTGTATAAGTAAAATGATGGTTGAAATGTTTTGTGGAACAGTTAAAATGTTCCAGTGGAGTGTTCGTGGATATATTGATATACTAAAATCCTATTCTACTGTATTGAGAATAGAAGATTCATCATTTTAGGAGGAAAACATCTTATGTCTATACAAAACAAATCATATCAAAAGTTCATCACAACTGCTGCAACAGCAGCACTTGTAGCATCAGCCATTGTCCCTGTGGTATCCGCAGATGTTAAAACTGCATCCACATTCTCAGACGTTAGCGATAGATATAAAGAGGCAGTTACATATTTAGTAGACCATAAAATCACAAAAGGCGTTTCCCCGACAAAATTCGGAACAGAACAAGCGATCAAACGTGTTGACGTTGCAGTTCTAATAGCAAATGCCGTATTAAGTGATAAAGAGTTGGCAGATGCTCCCGATTCCGGTTTTTCTGACGTTCCTGCTCGTGCGAAAGACGCTGTCGATGCATTGAAAGCAAAAGGGATCATTAATGGCAAAACAACAACGAAATTTGGTTCGGATGCGTCAATTACACGTGGAGAAGCAGCGCTTATGCTCGCAGAAGCGTATAGCATCACAGGAAATACGGCTAGTGTAACGTTTTCTGATGTGGCACCACGCTACAAAGAAGCTGTTGCAGCATTGGTAGACAAGGAAATTACTACAGGTAAACTAGGCAATAAATTTGGCACAACTGATTCTATTAAACGCGGAGAACTTGCGATTTTCTTGTACAAACTAGAGAATTTGAATGTGCAAGAAGCTAAAGTTTCTTCTGTAGTAGCAGCGAACGGTGTACAACTTGAAGCTAAATTCACACAAGCTATCGATCCTGCATCTGTCTTTGAAGATGGGGTTAGCGGCGCATTCAAAACAGGCGCAGTAAAAGTAACATCTAACAATAACAATCCAACTGGGGCCCTTTCAGGTGAATTATCCAAGGATGGCAAGACATTACTCATTACGTCAACAAACCTTCTTGAAAAAAGTTATGCCGTTATTATTGATAACGTAATGACGAAAAATGGTAAAAGCGTTGCGAAATACGAAGCTTTCCTTACTGTTCCAGCTGATAGCATAGCACCGACAATCGTCGGAACTGAACAAGTAAGTGTTTCAAAAGTAAAAGTGAAATTCTCTGAGCCAATGCAAGCATTCTCGGCTGTCACATTTAAATCGGCAGATGGTAAGGCTGTGACTGGAGTTACAGGTAATGTCGAAAAAGGCGCAACTGAAGCCGTATTTGCGATGGACAATACTGTAGCTGCTGAAAAAGAAATTACAGCAACATTCATCGGCGCGAAAGATATAGCAGGCAACTTGATTTCACCTAACCCATCAACTGTTTCATTCCAAAAAGGAGCTAAAGATGGTGTCGCTCCTACAGTTTCTTCAATCACTCAAAAAGGTGCAAAACAATTTGTCGTAGCTTTTTCTGAAGAACTTTCTGAAGCGCCAACAGTTAGTGCAACTGGACATCCAGATTTAACTGTAGAAAAAGATGCATCTAATCCAACTCGATATATTGTTACTTCAAAATCTTTACTTAATGGTGTAGTTACTGTGGCTGTTGACAAAACAACAGATTTAAGTGGAGAAGAAGGTGCTGCATATAGTAAAGTCGTCACTTTTGTGAAAGACACTGTAGCCGCGAAAGTAGTTTCATCAACAGTCGTCACAGACACTATGGATAAAAAAGAATATCTTGAATTCACATTCGACAAAGACGTCGTTCTTGCGACTGACGCAGCTGTATCAGCAACTGGGAAACATGTGTTAGACTTCGTAACAGCTAATCTAACAATCGCTTCTACACCAGTAACATATAAAGACGCAACTGATAAAAAAGTTGTTCGCGTATCACTTGCTGATTTACTCAAAGGCAAAGACGTGAAAGATGCAGTTTACACATTGGACTTCACACTTGCCGGTGTTAAAACAGCAACAGACGTAGCTACAGAAACTGCAAAGGCTACATTTACACGCGGTGAAGACAGTGCGCCAGAAAATACCAACGTTGTTAAAGTAACAAGCATCGCACAAGACGCTGAAGACAATAACAAAGTAAACGTTACATTCGATCAAAAAGTTGATGGTGCAACTGCAACAACTCTTTCGAACTATACAATCGATGGTGCTGAAGTTGAATCTATCCTTTTGAACGCTGAAAAAGATGGCAAACAAGTAGCAGAGCTTACACTTAAAGCAGGCTCAAACACATACACAGGTGTTCGTAATATTGCTATTAAAAATATCAAAGCAATCGGATCTACAAAAACAATGTTGTCTTACATGACGAATGCTATTTCTCTGAAGGAGAACATCGCACCGACTGTGACATCAGCACAATTGACTGCCGATGACACAATCAAGCTAACATTCTCTGAAAATGTTACTGATGCTGATAAAATTGACTTCGAAGTTCTAGTTGACGGGGAGTCAAGAGCAGTCAAAAATGAAGTGAATGCAGCAATCGGTTCAACTGCTACTAAAACTGTAGAAATTAAAGTAACAGCGATTACAGTTGCGGAACTAGCAAAAGGCATTTCATTAAAAGCACTATCTACACTTGATGTGAAGGATGAAGCAGGTAATAAACTGTCCATTCCTACTAGTATCGTAGTTGCTCAATAATTTTTCATGAATGATCGATAATTAGATAAACTATATAAAAACAAAAACGAAAAATTAGCCAATAAGGAACCGGCTGATTTTTCGTTTTTTTACTGTAACTAGAATTTACTTTCCTGCCTAATGATACGTTCCTAATGGAGGTTTATATAAAAAAGGCCTGCACCATCATTCATGGTAGCAGACCTTTAAAAGCTCAATTCATAGAGTAAAGCCGTTTAAAACTGTCAAAGTGTTTACTCCAATAGCTGTCGTTCACGCTTGAAATCTGGACACGGTCGCCACCGGCATGGATAAATTTGTTTTCGCCGATATAGATGCCTACATGGGAGATTCCTGATCGGTACGTATTCTTGAAAAACACCAGATCGCCGATTTGAGGATTGCTCACTTCATACGAACGTGCATCAAACCCTATTGTGTTTGTCCGGGGTACGCTAATGCCTGCCGCATTATATACGTAGTAAATATATCCACTACAGTCGAACCCACGAGCAGTAGCACCACCCCATATGTAAGGGGTACCGAGGAATGAGGTAGCTGTTGAAACAATCGTGCCGACTGTACTTGGAGTAGTTGAAACAGACGGATCTACGACAGGTGCCGATACGGGTTTTGTATTCGGAACAGTCGCAACAAGTGAATTTTCAACCTTCAATACTTGTCCAACACGGATGAGACTGGACGTCAAATTATTCCAGTTCATAAGTTGTGTAACCGAAATCCCTTGGCGGTATGCAATGCTCGATAAAGTATCGCCAGCTGCAATGCGGACTGTTCCATCTGTCGAAACCGCACTAGGGGAAGTAGATATATCCGATGGAGGCGGCGTTGTAGCAACTGATTCTGACTTTTTAACCGTTGTTACCGGTTTTACCGCTTGAATTTTGCCAGTTACCTTCAACACTTGTCCAGTGTAGATAATATCACCGACTAGCCCATTCAGTTGTTGGATAGCGCTTACGGTCGTTTTATGTTGGTTAGCAATTCGAGATAACGTATCACCAGACGTCACCAAGTATGTATTTGTAGATGTAACAGGAACTGTTTGTGATACAGGTACGCTTTGAACGGGATTCTTACTAATCTTCGTAGGTACATTTACTGCGGAAGCCACAAGCTTCAATGACTGATTAGGGTAAATCACATCCGACGTTAAATTATTCCATTGTTTAAGATCCGCCAAAGAAACTGTGTTTGTTGAAGCGATTTTCCAAAGACTGTCACCAGGTTGCACGGTATACGAACTTGCTTCTGAATCTACAGCACCAACGAAAAGTGCCAATGAGCCTGTAGCGAATGCTGAAAAAACGATTTTCTTCATGAATTCTCTCCTTCATTTTGCGCTTTTTTTAATAGTTTTATTAGTAGGTACATAGAATACAAGTTAGTCTCTATTCTAGCCAGTAAGAAGGAAATAGGCAATAGGCAATATATCTAATGATTGCAATTAGATTGTAAGGGGGGCTCGCAGAATTTGTCTTGAAAGAAGTGACCACCAAATCAGCTAAAGGTTTATAGCAATTCGTGTTAGACGCTGTTACCTGAAACTTCACAGATAAATAATATTGAAAACACAAAAATCCCCCGACCGCTACTGCGATCGGGGGATAATAATCATGCTGTACAAATAGCGAACAGGTCTACAACTCTAAATGTGCTTGCAACTCACCTTGTATATTCTGGAGCTCCGTGTCATTCATGATGTAATACCAAATGCCATTCATCGTTTTACCTTGACCTTCTTTAATGTAAAGCTGGTCAACTTTTCCGAAAGCGTCTCGGTATTTCGATTGCACGTCAACCATTTCGTCGAACGTCATATTCGTCCGGATGTTCTTACCAATTGCGCCAAAAATGCTTTTGTAGTTGACTAAACTATTAACAGATGCGCCTTCACGGATAACGGCTTGAATAACTTGCTTCTGTCGATCTTGACGTCCAAAGTCGCCTCGTGGATCTTCATAACGCATCCGCACGAAGGCCAGCGCTTCTTCGCCATTCAGCGACAATTGACCTTTCGGGAATGAATCTGCGCCGACTTTAAAGTCCAGCGTATTATTTACTTGGATGCCGCCAACAGCATCGACAATGTCTTTAAAGCTATCCATATTGACTTGCACAACATAGTCAATGGGAATGTCGAGTAAACCTTCCATACTGTTCATGGACATTTCAATGCCACCGAATGCGTAGGCATGGTTAATCTTATCTTGGACGCCTCTTCCAACCATTTCCGTGTAAGTGTCGCGCGGAATACTGACCATCTTAGTAGATTTCGAATCGGGATTCACAGTTAGGACAATCATCGTATCCGAACGGCCCTTATCGCCTTGACGTTCATCCACGCCAAGAACAAGGACAGAAAACGGTTCTTTCTTTTCGAAAGTAACTGGTGCGTCACGTTTGTCAGATAGTTCACGGTCAAGCGGTTCGTGCATCTCTTTCGCTGTATCGGTCAACCCTTTGTAAACTGTAAAACCGTAGACAACAACCCCTAACAGCAAAACCCCGATAAACCCTAGAATCCATGGCCATATCTTTTTCTTTTTTTTATCAATGCGACTCATTGTCTGATCCTCCATTTAGTTAGCTATGAAATAACTACGTAATGCATTCGCCCAAACTTCTGCACCATCACTATTCGGCCGACTCTTGTCCTCCAAATAGGTTAACAGTTCTTCATTCGTCTGATCTGGCCATCCTTCCCAGTGGTTCACATAGGGAATGCTTTCCGTTTCAGCATACAATTGAAGTGCAGTTACTTGCGTTGGGTAATAAGTGGCCGCATGAAGTGGATTGGGCGGATGAAGTACGATGATAGCGTCTTCCACATGCTCTTTCAAGTGGCTACGGAAAGCGTTAATGTGAGAATGCCCATCTTCAATTGTGACAATCCCATTATCATGGAGTGTAAAGGGTTCAAACAAAATGACGTCATAGCCCTTACTCAAATCTATTTTTTCCTCCATCAGCTCGTCTATGAATTGTTGGGACGTTGCGTCGAATCCAATTGCCGTAACAGTAATATGATCCCCATATGCACCGACAAGTGCCGTTTTTAACCGTTCCGCATAGCCGGGCTCTCCATAATCCATCAAATTCGATCCAGTAATGAGGATATCAACCTTTTCACCGGCTTCAAGTCGATTACGGAATACCTCCTGCACTTGTTTGTCTTGACTAGTTGTCAGGGATAGCAATTGTTCGATATTCTCTTTAGGTTTTACAGATTCAGCCACGCCTTCACTTTTTTGAACAGGTTTCGGTGAAGCAACAGTTGTTGGTGACTGCTGGGTAAATGAAGAGAGCTTATTCTTCCACTGTGTATAACTGCCCACTAATAATAGAATACAGAGGAAAATAACTATATAAGCCAAAAAAACATTCTTATTCATCGGAAACTCCTTTCAACAGAACAAATAGTATGTAAGTTCTTTGATTATCCCACAGATCGACAAGATTGCATATGTCTATTGGAAATTAATTATGATATAATGACAAAGATTATCAAAAATTAGCTAAGCGGCAAAGGAGAACTTATACATAATGGAAGAAACAATCAGTTTACAGGATTTGTTCAAAACACTTCGGAAAAGGCTTTTTCTTATTGCATTCATAACTGTCATTGCGATTACAATCAGTGGCGTTATCAGTTTTATGGTTTTGACACCGATCTATCAGTCGTCGACACAAATTCTCATTAACCAGGCAAAACAAGAAACGACGCAATTTAATGCACAGGACATTGAAACGAACTTGCAACTGATTAATACATACAATGTCATCATTAAAAGTCCTGCAATCCTTTCAAAAGTCATTGAAGAACTGGACTTGGATACGACAACGAGTGCGCTTAACAATGCAATCACGGTTAACAGCGTGGAAGACTCGCAAGTTGTAACCGTAGCTGTGCAAGATCCGAATCCAGGTCAAGCGGTGAAAATTGCGAATACAATCGCTTCTGTTTTTCAAGAGGAAATTATAAAACTTATGAATGTCGACAACGTCAACATTCTCGCGAAAGCGGAACTAGCAGAAAATCCGTCACCGATTAAACCGGATCCGATGCTCAATATGGCAATCGCGGCAATCATCGGTCTCATGCTGGGTGTAGGACTCGCCTTCTTACTCGAATACTTGGATACAACAATGAAAACCGAACAAGATATTGAAGAACTACTTGGATTGCCGATATTAGGGTTAGTAAGCCCGATTCCAGATAAAGAAATTCAGAACGCTAAAGTACAAGTCACGAAAAGAAGGAGTAGAGTGTAAATGGCGAAAAAAAGAAAAAAGAATCGAATTGTCCAAAGCGCGGCGCGTAAACTTGTGACGAACGCCAATCCGAAATCGATTGTTTCGGAACAATTCCGTACACTCCGAACAAACATTAACTTCTCGATGCCAGATCAGGAATTGAAGACACTGCTCTTCACTTCGGCTTCTCCTGGCGAAGGGAAATCGACGGTAGCTGCGAATACAGCTGTTGTTTTTGCACAAGAAGGGAAGCGTGTCTTACTTGTCGACGCGGATATGCGAAAACCCACTGTACACTATACATTCCACATGACAAACACACTCGGTCTTTCAAGTGTTCTCACCCGTCAAGCAACGGTTTCGGACGTTGTTAAAGTAAGTGATATCGACAATTTGCACGTCGTCACTTGTGGACCGATTCCACCGAACCCTGCCGAATTGATTGGCTCAAAAATGATGGACAAAGTGATGGAGGAAATGAAAGAATACTTCGATATTGTTATTTTTGATGCACCACCTGTCCTATCCGTAACAGACGCACAAATTTTGTCGAATAAATGTGAAGGGACAATCCTTGTCCTGAGTGCTGGTGAAACTGAAAAAGAAGGCATCGTCAAAGCAAAAGATGGACTCGTTTCGTCACAAGCAAACATTATCGGGACGGTCCTAAATAATTTTAAGCTCGATAAAGATAATTATTACTATCAATATTATGGAACTGCGGAGTGAATGGGTTTTACTACCTATTCACATTTTTGTTTTAACATACCTAATAGTTAGCGAGGAAACATGATGATCGATATACACACGCACATCCTTCCGGGTGTCGACGATGGCCCGGAAAAAATGGCGGAATCTATGGAGCTCATTGAGATGGCCATTGCCGAAGGAATTACCGATATTATTGCAACACCACATGTCTATAATCCACACTTTGATGTGCCGAAACAGAGTGTTCTAGAAAAAATCAACTTATTAAAAACAGAAATAAAAAAGCGGGACTTAGCCATTCGATTGCATGCTGGACAAGAAATAAGAATCCAAGAGTCGACCATCGAAAAGTTGCAAAGCGGTGAAGCCCTTACGCTCGGTAATTCGAAGTATGTATTACTCGAACTCCCTTCATCAGGGATTCCCGCATATACGGTACATATCATACAAGGTATTTTAAACTTAAACAAAGTACCAATCATTGCACACCCCGAAAGGAACCGAGCAATCGCTGAAAAGCCAAGCCGGCTTGAAAGACTCGTTAACCACGGTGCATTATCGCAAGTGACAGCGGGTAGTCTTGCGGGTCACTTCGGCAAGTCTGTACAAAGGCTATCATTGCAACTTGTTGAAGCGAATCTGGTTCATGCATATGGATCAGATGTCCACAATGCAATAACTCGTCCATTTCTTTTCAATAAAGGGCTCGATTATCTTGATAAGCATAAAAACAATGACATCGTAGATATCTTACTTGAAAATAACGCGCGGATTTTGACGAATGAGGATTTCATTTTGCTGGAACCAGGTACAGTTAAATTGAAACAGTGGTGGCAATTAAATGGATAAAATGATACCATTAGACCAGAGTTGGAATTGGTAAAATACTAAATACATAGTAATTAGCCATAAAGTCTCTAACAGATAAATAACTACTGCGAAAGGAGAAATCCCTGCAATGTCCATGAACAAAAGAATGAGTCTGCTAGTCATTGTTGACTCCTTAATCGTCATGTCATCCATCTATATTTGTTATTATATATTGCATCCAAACATAAGCATCTTCACGAACAAAATGCTGTTAATCAGTGTCATTACAATTCAAATTGCGCATCACACATTCGCGTGGTATTACGGACTCTACCGCAAGGCGTGGTCGTATGCGTCTATAGGGGAATTGAAGTCCATTTTCAAAGCGGTGACGTTAACGATAGTCGTCGTTGCGTTTGTGCAAATTGCCGTGATGCAAGATGTCTATATGAGAGCATTGGCCCTTACATGGATGCTGCACATCCTGCTAATCGGTGCATCGCGGTTGTCGTGGCGCGTTTTTAGGGACTCGTTCATTCGCCGTGATGACATTAATGCAAAAAGTACACTGATCATTGGTGCGGGACAAGCCGGCAGCATGATTGTACGTCAATTGTATCGAAATCCTGATTCGGGCATGAAACCCGTCCTTTTTGTAGACGATGACCGCGCGAAACACGGCCTAGAGATTTACAATGTGAAAGTAGCGGGGGGCACGAAACAAATTCCGAACCTTGTCGAAACACATGATATAGAGAAAATCGTCATTGCGATTCCTTCCATGACCAAGCAGCAAATGGCTGATTTGATGAAAGTTTGCATCGATACGGGTGTCAAGACACAAACCATACCACGCATTGAAGACTTAATGACTGGGAAAGTATCCGTCACCGATATGCAAGATGTGAAGATTGAAGATCTGCTCGGCCGAGACGAAGTCCAACTCGATTTGAAAGCCATCGCGGACAAGTTAACCGGTAAGACAATTCTAGTCACCGGTGCGGGGGGTTCAATCGGTTCTGAAATTTGCCGACAAGTGAGTGCGTTCAGACCTAGGCGTTTAATCCTTTTAGGACACGGTGAAAGTTCGATTTACAATATAGACATGGAACTGCGTCGTAAGGTTTCAACAGATATCGAAATCATTCCGATAATCGCTGACGTGCAAGATCGAATGCGCATTTTCGATATCGTGAGCGAATATAAGCCAGACGTCATGTACCACGCAGCTGCGCATAAGCATGTGCCTTTAATGGAAGCAAACCCGATGGAAGCTGTGAAGAATAACATCTTCGGTACGAAGAATGTCGCAGAGGCTGCAGACACATTTGGTGTTCCACACTTCGTTATGGTTTCGACGGATAAAGCAGTCAATCCCCCCAACATCATGGGTGCAACAAAGCGCTTTGCTGAAATGATTGTCCAGAACCTTGCGAAAGAAAGCACGACAAAATTCGCCGCGGTACGATTTGGCAATGTGCTTGGGTCCCGTGGCAGTGTGGTTCCTCTGTTTAAGAAGCAGATTGCCAGAGGGGGTCCAGTGACGGTTACGGATCCTGCGATGACACGGTACTTCATGACAATTCCGGAAGCATCACGCCTTGTGATTCAGGCAGGTACTTTGGCTGCAGGTGGAGAAGTCTTTGTGTTAGATATGGGTGAGCCTGTGAAGATTGTGGATCTCGCGAAGAACCTCATTAAGTTGTCTGGTTATAGTGAAGATGAGATTAGGATTGAATACTCAGGGATTCGACCTGGGGAGAAGTTATTTGAAGAGCTGTTGAATGACAATGAACGGCAGAGTGAGCATGTCTTTCCGAAGATATTTGTTGGGAAGGCGGAGCCGGTTAGTGCGCTTGAAATGGAGTTTGTGATTAGTAAACTCCTTGACATGGGTAACCCAGAGCTGAAAGAAACGCTTGTTGGGTTAGCTAATCGTAAGGTTCCGGTAGTTTCGAAGGAATTTACGACTGCTTAAAATAGACGGCGGGGTGCCAGATACTGACACCCCAGTAAATCACTATATGGAGGTGAAGCATTGGCGCATATCACGTTTGATTATTCGAAAGCAAGTTCTTTTTTCGGGAGTTATCAACTTTCCTTCTTAGAACAGACGGTGAAATCAATCCATCAAGAAATGCACAGCGAATCTAGTGTTCATAGAGAGTATTTAGGATGGGTAGACCTTCCTGAAAACTATGATAATGAAGAATTTGAACGTATTCAACAAAGTGCCCTCCATATAAAAGAAACGAGTGACGTTCTTCTTGTGATTGGAATCGGCGGATCCTACTTAGGTGCTCGGGCGGCCATTGAAATGCTGAATCACAGTTTCAACAATATGCTGCCAAGAGACAAAAGAGGATATCCACAAGTCATTTTCGTGGGTCATAACCTTAGCTCTACTTACATAACGCATGTTATTGAGCTATTAGCAAATAAGGACTTTTCCATAAATATCATTTCAAAATCGGGAACGACAACAGAACCAGCAATCGCTTTCCGGATTTTCCGAAAACTGCTTGAAGAGAAATATGGAAAAGAAGAAGCAAGAAAACGAATCTATGCGACAACAGATAAGCAAAAGGGTGCTTTAAAAAAGCAGGCCGATAAAGAGGGGCATGAAACGTTCGTTATCCCCGATGACATCGGAGGCCGTTATTCTGTATTGACTGCTGTTGGACTATTGCCGATTGCAGCAAGCGGAATAGACATACGCAGCGTTATGGCGGGTGCCTTGCATGCACAAAATGAGTTAACAAACCCGTTGTTGGAAGAGAATGCAGCCTATCAATATGCGGTGATTCGCAACATCCTGTTTCAAAAAGGAATGGCCATAGAAATGTTCGTATCGTATGAACCGGGCTTGCATTATCTTGCAGAATGGTGGAAACAACTATTTGGAGAAAGTGAAGGGAAAGATCGAAGAGGGATTTTCCCCGCTTCCGCCAACTTCTCGACAGACTTGCATTCATTCGGTCAGTACATCCAAGAAGGTCAACGCAATTTGTTCGAAACGATTATTAAAGTAAAAGAACCTATCCGTGACCTGATGATTGAGAGTGATGAAGAGAATATAGATGGATTGAATTATCTGGCTGGAAAAACGGTCGACTACGTGAACAGCAAAGCATTTGAAGGTGCATTGAATGCGCATATAGAAGGCGGCGTACCAGGATTAGTGTTTGAGATACCTAAGATGGACGCATATACATTTGGCTACTTAGTGTATTTCTTCGAGAAAGCCTGTGCGATGAGTGCTTATTTATTCGGTGTGAATCCGTTCGATCAGCCGGGTGTGGAATTGTATAAGAGTAATATGTTTGAGTTGTTGGAGAAGCCGGGGTATGAACGGAATAGAGAAGAGGTTGAAAGTCTAGAAGGTATACCGGGTGCCAGACATTGACACCATTCGCGTATTACCGTGAAATGTGGCAGCTCACTATAAAATCGCAAGGTAAGACAGTATTCGAAGGCTTGATGGACTTATATGAACGATTTGGTTATTACCAAGAGTCTACGCGTTCTGTCACGTTAACAGGAAAAGATGGAGCAGAACAAATCGAAGGAATTCTGGAAGGTTTCCGAACTCAACCACTTACTGTGGTGAATGGTGTAGCAGTAACGATCATCGAAGACTACGTAACGAGTTAAGCAATGGATATAGCTACTGGATTAAAAACGGTTATTGATTTACCTCAATCGAATGTACTTAAATATAAACTGGCTGATGGATCATGGTTTTGTATACGTCCTTCGGGTACAGAGCCGAAGTGAAAGGTGTATTTTGCGGTAAAGGGTGATTCGATGGAGAGAAGTTAGTGGCTTTAGAGAATGCGGTTATGGAAAGAGTGCTAGAGATGTAAAGGGAGGTCTTGCAATGAAAAAGGTACGTAAGGCGATTATACCAGCAGCAGGTTTAGGCACACGGTTTTTGCCGGCGACGAAGGCGATGCCGAAGGAAATGTTGCCGATTGTTGACAAGCCGACCATTCAATATATAGTTGAAGAGGCAATTGCATCAGGCATTGAAGACATTATTATTGTAACAGGAAAAGGGAAACGATCGATTGAAGACCATTTTGATAATAACTTTGAATTAGAAGAGAACCTTATACAAAAGGAGAAATTTGATGTACTAGAGAAAGTTAGACAATCATCAAATGTAGATATTCATTATATTAGACAAAAAGAACCAAAAGGACTTGGACATGCCGTTTGGTGTGCACGCAAATTTATTGGTGATGAGCCGTTTGCAGTCTTATTAGGCGATGATATTGTTCAGAGTAAAGTTCCTAGTTTAAAACAACTTATGGATCAATACGAGGAAACGCATGCTTCAATAATTGGAGTACAAACTGTACCAGATAATGAAACACATCGCTACGGCATTGTTGAACCTTCCATGCAAACTGGGCGTAGGTATGCGGTTGAAAACTTTGTAGAGAAACCTACGATGGGAACAGCTCCGTCGAATCTTGCAATTATGGGCAGGTATGTGCTCACTCCTGAGATCTTCATGTGTTTAGAAAAGCTGGAAACTGGAGCAGGTGGGGAAATTCAGTTGACGGATGCGATTCAACAGTTGAATCAGATTCAACGAGTGTTTGCTTATGATTTCGAGGGTAAGCGGTATGATGTTGGTGAGAAGTTAGGGTTTATTACAACTACGATTGAGTTTGCTTTGCAGAATCCTGAGATTAGAGATGGATTGATGGTTTATCTTGAGGAATTGATGGAGAAGAGAGTAGTTAGGTAGGTATTGGAGGTTTGTTCCCTTGTTCGTTTTTGTTTAATGGGCGAGGGATTTATGTTGTGTATAGTGTGACTTAAGGTTGGATGCTTAATTATTTTGTATTTAGTCGCTTAGTAGTTGGTTGGAAGGTAGGGAAATGTGAAATTCCAATTAAGTCCTAACTATCTAAAGAAGCAACATAACAGAGGAAGGAAGTCTTAGATAATGGGAGAACGAATATTCCTTTCATCACCACATATGAGTGATGAAGGCTATGAACAGCAGTATGTTCAGGAAGCTTTTGATACAAACTGGATTGCTCCGCTTGGTGAAAATGTAAATCAATTTGAAAATGAATTGGCAGCTAAGGTTGGTTCTAAAGCAGCGGCAGCACTATCCTCTGGAACAGCTGCCATTCATTTGGCTCTTAAAGCTGTTGGAGTAGGTGAAGGGGATATTGTTTTTTGTCCGACGCTTACGTTCTCAGCAACAGCCAATCCGATTATTTATCAAAATGCGAATCCGGTTTTTATAGACAGTGATTATGAGACTTGGAATATGTGTCCTAAAGCATTGGAAGAAGCTGTTATGAAGTATCCGAACGTAAAGGCTGTAATCGTAGTACACCTGTATGGTTTGTCGGCAGACATGGATAAAATCATGGAGATCTGTAAGAAGCATAATGTCGCGGTAATTGAAGATGCTGCTGAAAGTTTAGGTACATATTATAAAGGAAAACATACAGGGACTTTTGGAGATTATGGTATTTTCTCTTTTAACGGAAACAAAATCATCACAACCTCTGGTGGAGGGATGCTCGTTTCTGATAATGAAGAGCGAATTGCTAAAGCGAGATTCTGGGCTACTCAATCAAGAGATCAAGCAAGACATTATCAACATAGCGAATTAGGTTTCAATTACCGAATAAGCAATGTTGTTGCTGGAATCGGCAGAGGGCAACTTAAGGTGTTAGATCAGAGAGTTGAGAAGAAGAATTATATATTTGAGTTTTATAAGAGGGAACTTGGTGGACTTGATGGTGTTGAGTTCATGCCTAGCAATGAATGGGACGAACCGAATTATTGGTTAAGTGCATTGACTTTAAGTGGGAAAGTGAGGCCATTGGATGTTATGGATGCTCTTGAAAAAGCAAATATTGAGTCAAGGCCAGTTTGGAAGCCAATGCATTTGCAGCCATTCTTTGAGGAGTATGATTTTGTTGGAACGGATGTTTCAGAGAAGTTGTTTGAAAATGGTGTTTGTTTGCCGAGTGATACGAAGATGACTGATGAGGATTTAGAAAGAGTTGTGGAGATTGTTAAGGGGTTGTGGTGAGAATAAATGAAAAGATCTAAAGGTGGTATTTACAGAAGCGTTATTAAAAGACCTATGGATTTTATATTATCGTTAGTAGCAATTATAGTTCTAAGCCCAGTACTTTTAATTGTTGGTTTACTAGTGCGAACTAAACTTGGAAGCCCCGCGTTATTTAAACAAAACAGGCCAGGGTTGAATGAGGAAATTTTTATGATGTATAAGTTTAGATCGATGACAGATGAAAAAGATGAGAGCGGAGATTTGCTTCCCGATGGGGTTCGTTTGACCAATTTTGGGAGATTGCTTCGTTCGACATCTCTTGATGAACTTCCAGGACTTTTTAATATTTTAAAAGGTGATATGTCGATTATTGGACCTAGACCTTTAGCTGTTCAGTACTTACCTTACTATACGAAACAAGAAAAAATTAGACATTCTGTTAGACCAGGACTATCAGGATTGGCGCAAATAAATGGTAGGAATAATTCCACATGGGAACAGCGCTTTTCCTACGATATAAAGTATGTTAATGATATTTGTTTTATAGGCGATATGAAAATCATATTAGGAACAATTAAAAAGGCCGTTAAAAGGTCCGATATAGGTGAGCGTGGTGTGGACTCACCACCTGATTTTGATAAATATAGACAAAAAAACATGAACCAGGGGGTACTTCGAAATGAATATAATCGGTGAAAAAATATACTTACGGGCAGTAGAAATAACTGATAAAGAAGTACTTCTGAATATTATCAACGATAGTGAAACGGAGCATTCACTTGGAGGCTGGTCATTTCCTATTTCTAGTCTGAATCAGGAAGATTGGATTAAGGCTCAAAAACCAAATACACAAATTTTAAGATGTATGATTAATGACAAGGTAGATAACGAAACAATTGGTACAGTAATACTCTCAGACATTGATTATAAAAATGGCAACGCAGAGATCCATATAAAGTTACTGAACAATGGTAGGGGGAAGGGGTACGGAGCTGATACAATTAGTACATTGGTAAATTATGCTTTCAATGAATTAAGGCTTAAATGTATTTTTGCTCATGTTAATTCTTACAATATACCATCACAAAAACTTTTTGAGAAATGCGGATTTATTATGGAAGGTAATTTAAGAGGTAGAATCTTTAAACAAGGTGAATACCACGATGTCATAATTTTATCAGTTTTAAATGAGGGGTAATATGGAGATCGGTAGTGAGTTTTGGTTGAATAACCTACCTATTGTATCACGGAATAAAGCACCGAAATGGTTAAAAAAATTTGGAAATAGTATTTTAACCTCATCGGGTAGGGGTGCAATTAATCTGTTATTGCAACAAGTGAACCCTCAATATAAATCAGTGCTTATGCCAGCATATATATGTGAGTCAGTAATTCTACCATTTATTGAGAATGGTTATACTTGCTATTTTTATAAAATAGATGATAACTTTTCGGCGGACATTGAAAGTATTCAATCATATAAAAATATTGGTATATTTATTCATATGGGGTATTTCGGATTTCCGACAAATTCAAATTTAATGGATGTTCTTAAGAGTCTTAAAAATAGTTCTATAATAATCATTGAAGATATTACTCATACTTTATTTTCAGAATTCAATAGATCTGAAGAAAATGATTATTATATAGGGAGTATACGAAAGTGGTTTGGCGTACCTAGTGGTGGTTTTTTAGCTTCACCGAAGAGAAGTATTAAAGGACCTGAATTTACTAACGAAGTTTTTTCGGAATTAAGAACCATGGCGTTAATTAATAAAGGAAAGTATATAAATACTAATGATGAGAGTATCAAGAGTTTGTTCTTAAATCAATTTGCGGAGGCAGAAACACTTTTAGATAGAGACGTAACTACTTACTCTATGGATGAATTCTCAATTGAATTAATTAACTTATTGAATGTAGAAGAGTTGGTTAGTAAACGGAGAAAAAACTTTAAAGTGCTATCAGAAGGGTTAAAGCACGTTAATTATTTAAAGGCATCTTTTGATAAATTAAAAAAACATACATGTCCGATGTTTTATCCTTTGTTGATTAATAAAAGAAGAGATGAAATACGGAAAAGACTGACTGAAGAAAAAATTTATTGTCCAATACATTGGCCTATCCCTAATCAAATTAAAGATCGAAATTTGGACAATACAATAGGGATTTATAATACTATTCTTTCAATACCGTGTGATCAAAGATATGGAAGTAATGATATGGAAAGAATAATTTCTGTTTTGAAAAGTATATAGAACAAGATTGCGTTAGCTAAATTTAAGGAAGTGAATATATGTTATCAGTAATCACGATTGAGGAATCGGAAAAATGGGATAATATTGTAAAGAGCTTCAATGATTATGATGTATATTATCTTTCTGATTATACGAAAGCATTCAAAATTCATGGGGATGGGGAACCTACACTTTTCTATTATGAAGATCAACATATTAAAGCTATGAATGTTGTTATGAAAAGAGATATTTCAATAGATAAAAATTTTTCAGGAAAGATACCTGTAAATACGTTTTATGATATAACCACACCATATGGTTATGGAGGTTTTTTAATAGAAGGAAAAGCTACAGATACTAGCTTAAAGACTTTAGAATTAGAATATAGCTCTATTTGTAAACAAGAGGGCATTATTAGTGAATTCGTACGTTTCCATCCGGTCCTTAATAACAGTGAAAATGCAGGGTGTATTTATGATATTACAAAACTGGGAATAACAATTACAATGGACTTAATTTCAAGGAATCAAATTTGGAATGAATTAATTGGGAAAAATAGAAATGTTATACGAAAAGCAATAAAATCAGGTGTTAAAATTTTTTGGGGCAGAGATCATAAATTACTAGATGAATTTACTAACTTATACAAAGAAACTATGGATAAGGATAATGCAAATGAATATTATTATTTTGAAAAAGAATTTTATAATAGTGTTTTAAATGATTTGAAATATAATTCTTTGATTTTTTATGCTATGTATGAGGAGAAAATTATTGCTATGTCAATGATTATTTTTTCTAATCAACAAATACATTATCATTTATCAGCATCGGATAAAGAATATCAGTATCTTGCTCCGACAAACTTATTGTTATTTGAGGCCGCGTGCTGGGGCTGTGAAAATGGATATAAAACCTTTCATTTAGGCGGAGGACTTGGGAGTAAAGAGGATAGTTTGTATAAATTTAAAAAGGCATTTAATAGAAACTCAGATACTACTTTTTCGATAGGGAAAAAAATATTCTCTGAAGAAAAGTATAAGGAATTGTTATTAGTAAGACAAAGTGAATCGTTGTATGAAAGTAATATAAACTTTTTTCCGGAGTATAGGAGCTAAATATGAATATTATTTTTTTGACATTAAGCAATATTAATTCCATATATGAAAGTACAATCTATACTGACTTACTACGCGAGTTTATAAAAAATGGTCATAATGTAAATATCGTGAGTCCAAGTGAGCGGAGAAATAATAAACAAACTTATATTATAGAAGAAGATATTTGTAAAATATTAAAGGTTAAAGTAGGTAATATACAAAAGACAAGTATTATTGAAAAAGGTATTTCAACTATTTTGCTTGAAACTAATTATAAGTATGCAATAAAAAAGCACTTAAATAATATACAATTTGATCTAATTCTTTATTCAACCCCCCCCATTACATTAGCAAGTACAATTGAGTACCTTAAAAAACGTGATAAAGCTAGAACATATCTCTTGTTAAAAGATATTTTTCCACAAAATGCAGTGGATTTAGGTATATTAAATAAAAACGGGATGAAACGAGTTCTCTATGATTATTTTAGGTTAAAGGAAAAGAAGTTATATAAACTATCTGAACATATCGGGTGCATGTCACAAGCTAATGTAGATTTTTTATTAGAACACAATCATGAAATCCCTCCAAATATTATTGAAGTATGCCCTAATAGTATAGAGCCATTAGATATAAAAACAGAAGAAAAATTAATAAACGAGATTAAAAAGAAATACAACATACCATTTGGTAAAACAATATTTATATATGGGGGCAATCTCGGTAAACCACAAGGTATTGACTTCTTAATTGAGTGCTTAAAGGCTAATAAAGCTAACGAACAAGCTTATTTTGTTATAGCGGGCTCAGGGACTGAATTTAATAAGCTTAAAGCGTTTTTCATAAACGAACAACCAAATAATGCTCAGTTGTTTGAGCAATTACCAAAAGAAGATTATGATGTCTTAGCTAATTCATGTGATGTAGGATTAATATTTCTTGATAAGCGATTTACAATACCAAATTTCCCATCAAGACTACTTTCGTATATGCAAGCTTCAATGCCTGTGTTAGCAGCAACAGATGTAAACACTGATCTCGGACAAATTATTGAAACAGGTGAATTTGGATATTGGTGTGAGAGCAATGACGTTGAGCAATTCAATAAAAAAGTACAGCAGTTATGTGATGTAAAATCAAGGAAAAAAATGGGTGTAAACGCTAGAAGATATTTAGAAGAAAACTATACAGTGAAGCACTCATATGAAATAATCATGGGCCATTTTAAATAGAAGGAATGAGGTTTAGCTAATGTTCAGAGATAAAACTTTACTCATTACAGGTGGTACAGATTCTTTTGGGAATGCTGTAATACAGAGATTTCTTGATAAATACATAAAAGAAATCCTGATTTTCTTAAGTCAACAAAAAAAACAACATGATATGCGAAAGATATATATTCATAAGAAGCTAGGCTTTGGTAGAAGGGACATCGTGGAATTTGACTAAAAGTAAATATAATTTTATTCTTCTATTTTGTTTTTTTCCGATTTACTTTACAACCTCAGGTATTTATCAGTATTCGGTAGAGGATTTTTTTCTTCAACAAGGTTTAGTATTACCTTTAACTACAGTTCTAGGTGCTATTTCTTTTATTATAATTTTAACAAATATTATTAAAGAAAATAAATTGCAATTTAAAAGCAGCACTATGTTATTATTTTCAGTAATTATTTTATTTTATGTAATTTTTATTCATACTTTTGTAGGTATTTTATTTTACGGTAAATTTACGAGTGTTATTTTGAACGCTCAGTTTGCTACAGGTCTTTTAGGAATTTTCATATCAATCTATTTTGTGAAGTATAGAAAAATGAAAATAGAGGAAATCTTTTTTGGTATTTCTGTAGTGTTTCTAATAGCTATCTTGCTAAATATATTTTTTTCTATAAGTAAAGTAGGCTTTGTACAAACATTTAGTAGGAACATATATGCATCTACTCCCTTTGGTGGTATATATCATATTTGGATTTACTATCCTTTTATAGTGGCTATCGTATTTCTATTTGCTTTGCCATTTTGGGAGAAAAAAAAGTTCCTTTTTATACCAGTATATACTTTAATTACGCTATATTTATTTGCTATACAGGTTAAAGGGGCAATTATAACATATGTTTTAGGTTTTATTTTTTATTATTTATTTTTTTCTAGAAGATATCGTTTATACAAAATTTTAGGTTTGTTTACTGCTTTTGTTACAATGCTTGTTGTCTTGCCAAAAGAATTTATATTAGGAAGATTTACCATGTCTGGGACATCCATTGTTAGTGGTAGAGAGCATGTTTGGTCAGATTATTTAGTGTCTGTTTCAAAAGATCCCTTACATATAATTAGGGGGAGTTTCACAAAATCCACAACAATAGAAGAAGGCACTTTAAAAGGGTTCCATAGTTATCATAATCAATATTTGGAAATCTTAGATAATTACGGAATTTTCATTTTTCTTTTCTTTTTACTTATATTGTTTTCGTTTTTAATAATTGTATTAAAAAATATAAAAAAATTAGAAGGTGAAAATGCAAAACTATATCAATACTGGTTTTTTTTGATATTAATTCATTTTATTATTGACTTAAATGTGAATGTACCTTTAAGAGTAACGAATCCAAGTATTATTTATTTCTTTTATTGGACTACGTTGTTTTTACATCTAAAGAAGCAAGCTTCAAAAAATTGATAGAAATGAGGGGAATATATGTTTAAACAAAAAATATTATTAATTTCTGGGGGAACTGGTTCTTTCGGAAATGCAGTAATGGAGCGGTTTTTACACACAGACATTAAAGAAATACGTATTTTTTCTCGAGATGAAAAGAAACAGGACGACATGCGTAAAATTTATAATAACGATAAACTAAAATTTTATATTGGTGATGTTAGGGATTTAGCGAGTGTTAGATACGCTATGAATGAAGTAGACTACGTATTTCATGCAGCTGCGTTAAAGCAAGTACCATCATGTGAATTTTTCCCTATGGAAGCAGTTAAAACAAATGTAATTGGGACAGAAAATGTATTAAATGCATCGATTGAATATGGAGTGAAAAAGGTAATTTGTCTCTCTACTGATAAAGCCGCATACCCAATAAATGCAATGGGTATTTCTAAAGCAATGATGGAAAAAGTTTTTGTTGCAAAAGCAAAAACTGTTTCACCTGAAAAAACATTAATATGTGGTACAAGATACGGTAATGTTATGGCTTCTCGCGGTTCAGTTATACCGCTTTTTGTGGAACAATTGAAAGCGGGAAAACCGCTTACGGTAACTGATCCAGACATGACTCGTTTTTTAATGAGTTTAGAAGAAGCAGTTGAACTTGTAATATTTGCATTTCAAAATGCGAATGCTGGCGATATTATGGTGCAAAAATCACCGGCGTCCACAATAGCAGACTTAGCACAAGCAGTGAAAGAATTATTTAATGCTGATAATGAAATAAAGATTATCGGAACAAGACATGGTGAAAAACTTTTCGAAACGTTATTAACGAGAGAAGAAAATGTTGTGGCTGATGATTTAGAAGGTTTTTATAGAGTTCCAGCAGATAATCGTGATTTAAATTATGAAAAATATTTTGAAGATGGCGATAAAAAACTTTCATCAGATGAAGAATATAATTCTCATAATACGTACCGTCTTACAGTTGAACAGATAAAAGATAAACTATTAAATTTACCTTACATTCAAGATGAATTGAAGGGATGGAGTAACTAGTGAAAATTCTTGTAACAGGTGCATCTGGATTTGTTGGAAAAAACTTAGTTGCTGAGTTGAAAAATAAAGGCTATGAGGACTTATTTTTATATACAAGAAAAAATTCATTGGAAGATTTGGAAGAGTATACAAAGGAATGCGAGTTTGTCTTTCATTTAGCAGGTATAAACCGACCAGAAGATGAAAATGAATTTATGGAAGGTAATTTTGAATTTACATCTACACTACTAGAACTGTTAAAGGTTAATGGAAATAAAGCTCCTGTACTTATTACATCATCTACTCAAGCAGAGAAGGATAATCCTTATGGTAGAAGTAAAAAGGCGGGTGAGGATTTATTATTTGATTATCAAAAAGAAACGAATGCAAAAGTATATGTTTATAGATTGTCTAATGTATTTGGTAAGTGGAGTAAACCTAACTATAATACCGTGGTAGCTACTTATTGTCATAATATAGCTAGAGGCTTTGACATTCAAATAAACAATCCAGATGCAGAACTTAATTTATGTTATATAGATGATATATTAGAAGAATTTACAAAAGCTTTAAAAGGTAATCCAACTTTCCAAGATAATTATTGTGTCGTTCCAGTAGCACATACTATTAAACTTGGAGAATTAGCAAACCTTATAAAAAGTTTTAAAGAAAGTAGAACAAATTTAAGTGTTGCTAATATGAAAGATGCCTTAACTAAAAAAATTTATAGTACATATTTAAGTTTTTTACCGGAAGATCAATTCTCCTATGACTTGAAGATGAATATTGATCAAAGAGGATCATTTACAGAGTTTATTAGAACACCTGAAAGAGGACAAGTTTCTGTAAATGTATCGAAACCAGGCATCACAAAAGGGAATCATTGGCACCATACAAAAAACGAGAAATTCTTAGTAGTTAGTGGTAAAGGGGCAATTCGATTTAGAAAATTAGATTCTGAAGAAATTATTGAATATAAAGTAAGTGGAGAAAAGTTAGAGGTTGTGGATATACCTACTGGATATACACACTCCATTGTAAATATTGGAGAAAATGACCTTGTAACAGTAATGTGGGTAAATGAATGTTTTGATCCAGAGAAACCAGACACATATTACTTGGAGGTAGAATAAATGAAGAAATTAAAAGTTATGACAGTAGTTGGTACACGTCCAGAAATTATTAGATTATCAGCTGTCATCAACAAATTAGAAGAATCAAATGCAATAGAACATATATTAGTTCATACAGGTCAGAACTATGATTATGAGTTAAATGAAGTGTTCTTTAAAGATTTTAATTTAAAGAAACCAGATTACTTTTTGAATGCAGCTACTGGGACAGCCATTGAGACAGTAGGGAATATTCTTATTAAGATTGATCCTATATTAGAAGAAGTTCAACCTGAGGCATTCTTAGTATTAGGTGATACGAATAGCTGTTTATGTGCTATTGCAGCTAAGAGAAGACATATTCCAATATTCCATATGGAAGCTGGAAATAGATGCTTTGACCAAAGAGTACCTGAAGAAACAAATCGTAAAATAGTCGACCATACGGCTGACGTTAATCTAACTTACAGCGATATTGCAAGAGAGTATTTGTTAAGAGAAGGATTACCAGCGGATAGAATTATAAAAACAGGTAGCCCGATGTTCGAAGTTCTTAACTCAAGAAAAGATGATATTGAGAAATCAGATGTGTTAGAAAGATTAGAACTTGAAGAAGGTAGATATTTTGTAGTATCTGCACACAGAGAAGAGAATATTAATTCAGAAACAAATTTCTTAGATTTAGTTATTACTTTAAATGCTGTTGCAGAAAAGTATAATATGCCTGTGATTGTCAGTACTCATCCTAGAACGCAAAATATGATTAATGCTAAAGGGGTGGAGTTTAATCCATTGGTGAAAATCATTAAACCTCTAGGTTTTAATGATTATGTAAAACTTCAAATTAAAGCTAAAGCTGTGCTTAGTGATAGTGGAACGATTAGTGAAGAGTCTTCTATTCTTGGATTTAGTGCATTAAATATTAGACAAGCTCATGAAAGACCTGAGGCGATGGAAGAAGCATCGGTAATGATGGTAGGACTTAAGAAAGAAAGAGTTTTACAAGGTTTAGTGATATTAGAAACACAAGATAAAGATACTTTAGGGCTTGTTGAAGACTATTGTATGCCTAATGTATCAGATAAGGTTCTGAGACTAATTTTGTCATATACAGATTATGTGAATAGGGTTGTTTGGGGGATTAAGTAATCTAATGAAAAATAAAAAAAAAGTTTTATTAATTTCACCACTTCCTCCTCCTACTGGTGGAATTGCAACTTGGACAAAAAATTATCTTGAATTTTGTGAGAGCGCGGATATATCTTTAAATATAGTTAATACAGCTTTAACAGGAGAGCGACTAAAAGATAATAGCAAAAGAAATATAATTGATGAGATTTTCAGAACAAAAACTATACTAATGAGTTTACATAAAGAATTAAAAAATAACAAACCAGATATAATTCATTTAAATAGTGCATGTGGTCAATTAGGCATAATACGTGATTATTTAGTATCGTTTATATCTAAAAGAAAAGGAGTACCCATCTTACTTCATTTACATTGCAACATAGAAGATCAAATAAGAAACAAAGTAACTGGCTTTTTTTTAAAAAAATTAGTAAATGACTCTAATCAAGTAATCGTTCTTAATCAAAGTTCTCAGCAATATGTTTACACTAAATATGGTATAAAGGCAAAAAAATTACCTAATTTCATTTCTGATAAATGGATTTTAGAGGGTGAAAAGTATATAACTGCAACTGTTAAAAGGGTGTTATTCGTAGGGCATGTCCAACCACAAAAAGGAATAAATGATATTCTCGAAGTTGCAAAAAAGTTTAACGAAATAAAGTTTATTATTACTGGGCCTCTAAAGAGTACTTATAGCAACATAGATTTATCAGAAAATGTTGAAATGGTTGGGGGAGTGTCTCCTGAGGCGGTAATAGAATTATTAGATACTGCTGATATATTTTTATTTCCCACTCGTAGTGAAGGGTTTTCAATAGCACTTGCAGAAGCAATGGCTCGAGGTGTTCCAATAATTACGACGCCGGTAGGAGCTAACCAAGATATGATTGAAGAAAGCGGAGGGGTAATTGTACCTATAGGTGATATTATAGCTATTGAAATGGCTATTAATACCCTTAACAATCCAGAGGTGAGAAAAAGAATTTCTAGATGGAATATAAAAAAAATACAAAATAGTTATACCATTAATACAGTTATAAACGATTTATTTGAAATTTATGATAAAATATATTCACATAATAGACATTATAATTCGGAGGTTAATGAGCGAAAAAAAATATAGGACTTCTAATTTCAAGTTTAAACGTAGGAGGCGCAGAATGGGTTGTATCAAGGCTTTCAGATATATTAATGAGTATAATATATCTGTAATTCTTTTTGATGGCCAAAATAATAAGTATGATTATAGTGGTAAGCTTATAGATATGAGTATAGGTGCTAACAGAGGAAGTATAGTTTCTAAATTAACAATGTTATATAGAAGGGTAATATATCTGAAAAAAATAAAGAAAAAAGAAAATTTGTATGCTGTAGTAAGCTTCTTAGATAGTCCTAACATTTTTTCTAGTAATACAAAGTGTAAGGTAATCGTGTCTGTGAAGTTTTTTTAGAAAAAGAAAAAAATATATCAATTCTTAGCAGGATTACTGATTATGTTATGAACAGAAAGCTACTTCAATTGTACCAGTTGAGAGTTATTAGATAATAAATATAGTGGTAAAGAAGAAAACATAAAGACCATTTATAACCCAGATATTGAAGCAATAGAAAAACTTTCACTTGAACCTAAAAGAACCAGATTTAATAGATATTTCAGATATAACATATGCAAATTTTGGGATATTGGTTCCTGCATTAGAAATTGAAGAAAACTGGGAACCTTTAAATTATACTCATCAAGATAAAAAGCTTGCTTTAGCAATGTTAGAATTATTTAAAGGATGAAAGTACTTTAATACATTACTCTAAAATGACATATAAGAGGGCTAGTTCTTTTGATTATATTAGATGTAGAGATGAGTTTATATCATTAATGGAGTCATGAGTCACCTCTGTTAGAATAGAAGTCGTACGAGGCTAACGTGATCATTAAGTAAACAACACGGAGGTTAATCGATAGGATAGGACGAAATGATACACGCTACACACCAGAACAAAAAGCGGAAGCGATCACACGCATGATGACACCGAATAATGAATAGAGGCCAAACGTATTCTTTCTTTTTTGTTGTTTGGTAATAATTTGAAGATAAAAATACTTATTATGAGAAAAAGTAATTTTTGTAGGAGGTGAAGTTTGTGAGTACTTTAATATCAGTAATTATGAGTACCTATAATGAAAAATTAGTCTGGATCGAAAAAAGCATTAATTCAATCCTTAATCAAACATATAGGAATATTGAGTTTATTGTAATATTAGATAACCCTAGTAATTTAGAATTAATAAATTTATTAAGTGAATATAGTAAACGTGATAAAAGAATTAAAGTAATTATAAACGAAAAGAACTTAGGGTTAGTAAAAAGCCTGAATATTGCACTAAAACATTGTAAAGGGAAATATATTGCGAGAATGGATGCAGATGATATTTCTAGTTTAGATAGATTAATTATTCAGAAAAAATATCTTGAAGAATATAATTTAGATTTTGTATTTTCTAGTATGATTCTCATAGATGAGAATGATAACGAATTTCAGGAAACAAATCGGACTGAACTAACTCATTTTCAAGTAAAGAAAATGTTGAAAATGGCGAATATTTCAAATCACCCAACTTGGTTCCTTAAGAAAGAAGTATATGACAAACTAAATGGTTATAGAGATGTTTTATATTGTGAGGACTATGACTTTTCACTTAGATGCTTGTTACAAAGCTATAAAATAGGAAAAATTAATCAAAATCTTTTGATGTATAGAGTAAGGAAGAATAGTGTGTCTCGTAGTAATGCACTTGAACAGTTTTTAAATGCAAGAGGGATATTGAAATTATATAAAAAGGGTTATTTAGAAAATACTGATTTAGTCTACAATTTAACTGAGAAGATACAGATTAATGTAAATAAGAAAGTAAAAGATGATTTTGCAAGGGCAGAAATACAGTTCAGAAATGGAATAGAAATGTTCAAGAAGAGCAATAAATTTAATGCTATTTTATGTATCACTAGTTCTACTTTTGTGAGTAAATACCATGCTTTAAAAAAAATTGATTCCTTTATATACAAACTTAAAAATAAATTTTAGAGGTTGTTATCCCTTCTGTTAGGATAGAAGTCGTAATAGGCTAACATGGTATGATTAAGTAAACAAAACGTAGGTTATAGATATGACAGGGAAAAATAATACACGCTACTAACCAGAACGAAAAGCGGAAGCGATCAAGCGCGTGATGCCACCGAATAATGAACACGTAGCGAAAATTTCAAAAGAAGAAGGTATTACAGAAGTGACGCTGTACAAATGGCGCAAGGGTGCAGGCGCAGCCGGGATGGCAACACCGTGAAATGGACAAATAAGTGACAATTGGAATAGCCAGGATAAGTTTTTAATCGTGATGAAGACATTTGCGATGAATGAGGTGGAACTCGCAGACTATTGTCGTAAAAGGGCTTGTATCGAGAACAGATTGAAGCTTGGAAGGGTGTTTGTCTTCAAGCAAATGGACAAGCTTTCGATCAAGCGAAGCAATTGAATGTGCAGTTGATAGAAGAAAAGAAACGTGCAAAAGCTTTGGAGAAAGATCTCCTCAAAAAAGAGAAAGCACTAGCGGAAGTCGTGGCATTACTCCTTTTGCGAAAAAAGGCCCAAGCGATATGTGGGGACGACGAGGACGAATGATTGACCCATCAAATCGCGCACTCGCAGTAGAATGATTCAAGAAGCCAATCAAAACGGTGCGCGATTAGCGATGGCTTGCCAGGAGTTAAACATTAGTGTGCACACGTATGGTGGCGTAAGGTTGATCAGCGACCGCTTACGGAAACGACCGACACCCGAAAAATAAATTGTCACAAGAATAAAAAGCCGAAATTATCACGATTGTGAAACAAACAGAATATGCGGATTTACCGCCAGCGCAAATCGTTCCAAAGCTCGCCGATCAAGGCACCTATATTGCGTCAGAATCTACCTTTCACGATATTTTACGGGAAGAAAAGATGCAAATTCACCGTGGTCGTAGTAAAAAAACGGAGCGTAGAATTCCAGAAAGTCATCTAGCAATAGCGCCAAATCAAGTGTGGACATGGGATATTACTTGGTTAGGTGGACCCGTGAAAGACTTGTGTTACATTCCAATAACGGTAGCCCGATGAATGCCGCGGCATTCTTGGTTTTACTGGAGAAATTGGGCATTCAAAGTTCCTTTTCAAGACCACGTGTGAGTAACGATAATCCGTATTCAGAAGTAATGTTTCAAACGCTCAAATATCGACCCGATTTCCCGAACAAAGGCTTCGGATCACTAAATAGAAGCGAGGCAATGGGCCCAAACATTTTTCCATTGGTACAATGAGATGCATTTGCATAGCGGACTCAATTACGTGACGCCTGTACAATGTCACACCGGAGCACATCTGGCTGTCTTAGAAAAACGAAAAGAAGTGTACGAATTGGCAAGGGAAAAGCATCCAGAGTGATGGGCACGGAAAACGAGAAATTGGACTCCACATGAACAAGTGGCGTTAAACCCGATGAAAGAGGAAGAAACAGAGACTGAAAGCTAAATCCCCCCTTTTCCTAGAGATAAGCATGGATTTCGCATCCCATTCTTATCACCAGGCCAGCAAGCGCAGCGCGGTAGCCTTGATTGAACTTTGGGATTTATTAGTTGTCTGAAATGAGATATGGAGAAAATTAAACTAGCTAAATGCGACAACTATATTGACAAACACCGATATGAACAGCGAAAAAGTGATTAAAAGTTCAATTGAACGTATGTAATGCTAGTGCTATGAATTAAATAGGGAAAATTTAAAGGCAGGGTGAAAATAATTATGAATTATATTTTTGTAGAAACCTCTTCTAACATGGGAGGAATTGAGAACTTGATTATAGAAATGACTATGTATTTAACGGGAAAAAATAATAATGTAATAATCATTTCTAGGCAAGACCAAAATCCTCATTATAAAAAAAAATTTCAATCAAACTTGAATGTCAAATTTATAAATTTAAACATGCCTGATATTTTAGAGAATTCAAGCAAGATGGATATACTTACTGTGAAAGAAGATTTCAATAAAAGTGGAGTAGTAAAAGAAAATGAAGATTACAGTGTAGTTGCTCCTTATTTTGATAATTTACAATTGGCGATGTTTTTATTTTATAAACAAAAAAATGTAAAATTAATTCACTTATGGGGACACCCTGAAGATTGGAAAAACACTTTATTTATAAAAAGTACAATGAGTCAAAAAAGAAAAAATAACCAGAAATATATCTATCAGAAAAACTTGTTAACTTACCTAGACAAAAAAAATGCTCATTATTATGGATCTGCAACACCAGTTCTATATAATAATTGGTATTATAAAATAGACCTATTATTAACTAGAATTGCAACTTTGCCAATAAAAAATATTGAGTTTGAAACTCAATATAAATATGATATTTCCAAAAAAAACTTAAAAGTATTATGGTGTGGAAGGTTTGATTATTGGAAAAATGAAGCTATTATAGAAATTCATGAAACTTTAGAAAGACTATCTGCTGAATTTCCAGATTATCAACTTGAATACTCCATAATAGGATATGGATGCGGAAACTATCCAGATGAAGTTTATGAGCGTATTAACGAACGAAGTGTAAAGGTGAAGTATCTTGGTTTTATTGAGAGTGATCAACTTTCTGAAGTCATGAGAAATTATGATGTAGGTATTGGTATGGGATTGTCAGTGAAAAAAATGGCTCAAGTAAAATTACCTGCGATTGTGATAGATTCTGTAGATAAGGATCATCTCGAATATTTAAAAGCAGATTGGTTGTTTAATACTAAAGATGGAGATGCAGGGGATGGTTATTACTTTCAATTAACAGGTAATAATATAGAAGGTAGAAAGCGTTTAGAGGAAATTTTACATGAGGTTCTTATTTATCCGGAAATGTTGAATAAGTACTCTTCGTTAAGCTATGATTATGTTTTAAAGCACTATGAGGAAAATAAACAAACGAAAGCTTTTTTGAACGCCATAGAAAAATCTGAGTTTACTGATATTACATATCCTATTTACAGAAAAAAAAATATGCAACGAATGTCATTTCATATTCTTAGAAGTGTTTACAGGACTGTGAAAAAAGTAGTGAAGAAAAAATAAAAAATTATAAAATACATGAATGATAACTTAATAAAATTCTTTTCTTTTTCTTATGGTAGTATAGTATCGATGGCGTTAAGATCTATAAGTATTCCAATTTTGATAAGAGTTCTTATCTCAGATGAATATGGAAAAATAACTGTATTTGTTATAATTACAGGTATTTTTGCTACCATTTTATCATTTGGATTCAGAGCAATCTTTTGTTAGGTTTTTTATGAAGAAAAATCAGTGACCCTTCAAATCGCGCACTAGCTGTAGAATTAATTCAAGATCCAATCAAGACGGTGCGCAATTAGCGATGGCTTGACAGGTGTTCCACATTAGCCTTCGTACGTGTATTAGAAAAAAGAAAAGCAATAAACGAATTGGCAAGAGAAAAGCATCCAAATCGTTGGGCTCGGAAAACAAGAAATTGGACTTTACATGAAAAAGTGACGTTAAACCTGATGAAAGAGGAAGAGACAAAAGAAGTTAAGGATGAAAGGTAAACTCACCTTTTCCTGGTGAAGAATTGTAACTGGCTTTTTGATACATCAGAGGGTGATGCAAGAGATGGGTACTATTATAGAATTGCAAATGAAATAATCAGAATAGACAAGAATTATCAGATGTTTTAAGTGAATTTTTAAAATTCTGAATTTGTTAAAAAATATTCTGGATATTGTATGGAATTTATTGAGTAATCCTACAATTTTGAAAACAAAGGTTTAAGCTATTCTAGATACTGCAAAGAACTTCACTTTCTACGGAGATGATGACCCTATTTTCAGAAGAAATATCGTATTGCGTTTTATGTATGGTGCTTATAAAAAAGATTAAACCTCTATAAAGCAGAATTCTTATTAGTTGAATAATTATATTTCAGAGCTGTTAATAAGTATATATATACTTGAAATTATTCCTGGAAAAGAAGTTTAATGAAATTCAGATTTGAATCCGTAATTGTATGAGAATGCCACTATTAGTTAATACTTTTTAAAAGAAAAGAGGGTTTGTGAGTGTACAAAATACTCAAAGGAGACTTAAAATCATTATGAAACTAGTATTATACCTCATGAATCAGAAGGGTTACACAGTATTAAGAGATTTATTGAACGTCCATGGATCATCGAGTATTGAATACGTGGTTATTTCTAAAGATAAAAATGTCGAAAAAGATTATTACGAAGAAATTAGGGAACTTTGTGAGTGTTATAAAATTAATGTATTTAACTCTAAAACTACGTTACCAAAATTTGAACGTTATAAAATCGCTATTGGCTGGAGATGGCTGATTAAAGATACTTCCAACTTAATTGTCATGCATGATTCTTTACTTCCTAAATATAGAGGTTTTTCACCACTTGTGAATATGTTAATCAATGGGGAAAAAGAAATAGGGGTGACAGCTTTGTTTGCTTCAGATGAGTATGATGAAGGCGAAATTATTCAACAAATGAAAACAACCATTGAATATCCAATAAAGATTTATGATGCCATTATAAAAGTGTCTCAACTATATTCGGAAATTGTATTATCAATTTTCAACCAATTAATTAATGGAGAAAAGTTATCAAGTATACCTCAAAATGACAATGATGCAACATATAGTCTTTGGAGAGATGATAAAGATTATATGATTAATTGGTCTGAAAATGCGATAGTCATTAAAAGGATGATTGATGCATTAACATTTCCATTTAAAGGATCAAAGACATATTTAAACGGTGAGTTAATTACAATTATAGACGCAGAAGAGTGCGGCGATAAAGCAATTGAGAATAGAGATATAGGGAAGATAATTTTCATACAAAATGGATTGCCAGTTGTTGTTTGTGGTAAAGGGCTTTTAAAAATTACTAAAGCCATTGATGTTAATAATAATAGTGTATTACCAATAAAAAAATTTAGAAGCAGATTTGAAGGAGGAGGAAATAGTGATGATTTCATTTAACAAACCACCTTTTTTAGGAAAAGAAACTCAGTATATTACAGAAGCGATTGCAGAAAATCAGAAAATAAGTGGCGATGGACCTTTTACTAAACGATCTCATGAATGGTTAGAATCAACTTTTCATACACCGAAGGCTCTTTTGACTACATCATGCACACATGCTTTAGAAATGGCTGCTATTTTAATTGATATTCAACCAGGTGACGAGGTAATTGCACCATCATATACATTTGTTTCAACGGTAAATGCTTTCGTTCTTCGAGGTGCAAGAATTGTCTTTGTTGACGTTCGTCCAGATACGATGAACATCGATGAAAACTTAATCGAAGCTGTTATTACAGAGAAAACAAAAGCGATTATACCTGTTCATTATGCTGGTATTGCATGCGAAATGGATACAATTATGGATATTGCTAAGCGGCATAATCTATTTGTCATTGAAGATGCAGCACAAGGTGTAATGTCTACATATAAAGGTAAAGCATTAGGAACAATTGGCGATTTAGGTTGCTTCAGTTTTCACGAGACAAAAAACTATTCGATGGGTGAAGGTGGGGCACTACTTATCCAAAATGAAAAGTTCATGGAGAGAGCTGAGGTTATTCGTGAAAAAGGAACAAATCGGAGTAGATTTATTCGTGAACAAGTTGATAAGTATACTTGGGTGGATATAGGTAGCTCATATCTGCCAAGTGAACTAAATGCAGCGTATTTATTTGCACAGTTAGAAGAAGCTCATAAGATTAACGATGACCGTCTTAATAGTTGGAGATTGTATAATAAATCTTTAAAAGAGCTAGGAGAAAAAGGCTATATTGAACTACCAGTTGTTCCAGAAAATTGTGAGCACAATGCGCATATGTTTTATATAAAATGCCGTGATATTGAAGAGAGATCAATACTTATTGAATATTTAAAAGAACAAAAGATTCAAACGGCATTTCACTATATCCCTCTACATACGGCTGAAGCTGGGTTAAAGTATGGGGAACTAATTGGTGAGGACATATACACAACTAGTGGCAGTGAAAGATTGTTAAGATTACCAATGTATTATGGTATTAAACCAGAATATGTGCAAGAAGTGACAGTACATATTAAACAGTTTTATGAATCTAAATTGCGCTGAGATGAAAAAACGATAAAAGGTTTTACAAGATTAGGAGCAGAGTAGTGAAGAGATTAAATGGGCTTCTAGAAAATAAATTTGTGAATAATATTGTGATGGTTGCTAGCGGTAGCGCTTTTGCACAAATATTTTCTATTGCAATGACTCCAATTATTACAAGAATTTACCCTCCAGAAGAGTATGGAATTCTAACTGTCTATGTATCATTATTAACACTTTTGAGCGTTGGGGCTTCACTAGATTATCAAAATGCAATTCCTATTGCGAAAGATAATCAAGCTGCCTACAGTTTAATTACAGGAGCATTTTTCATACTCATAACCTTTACTTTAGCTTTATCATTTATACTTGTTTTTTTGGGAGACACGGTGATTAGCTTATTAAGTAGTGAAGCTTTAGTTGATTACATGTACTTGATCCCACTTGGTGTTTTATTTGTGGGTAGTTACAATATCATTTTACATTGGTCATTACGTGTAAGGGACTTTAAGACGATCACAAAAACAATTATTACTCAAAGTATTTTTTCTAACTTAAGTAAAATCGGTTTAGGTTTAAGCGGTTTAGGTCCTTCAGGATTAATTTTAGGTCAAATCATTGGGCAAAGTGGAGGGTTATATAGCCTTTCATTACCTTTGATAATAAATAGGAGAGAGTTTGTAAAAGCGATAAAATGGAAAGAAATAAAAAAACAATTGACTCGTTATATTAAGTTCCCATTATATTCTGCTCCAAGTAATTATGTCTATACAGCTGGAAGTCAGGCACCTGTTATTATTTTAACGACTTTATTTGGAACTACTTCAGCTGGATTATTTGGTTTAGCAAATTCGATAGTCAATTTGCCAATCGGGTTAATAGCAAACTCTGTATCTCAAGTTTTCTACTCTGAAGCAGCAAATATTGGTAAAGATAATCCGAGTAAGATAAAAGCTTTATTATTAAAGTTATCTAGTAAACTAGCTCTAATTGGGCTTGCGCCATTATTAATGTTTTTATTGTTTGGTCCTTGGATTTTTAACTTCATTTTTGGCTCAAACTGGTACGATGCAGGTGCTTATGCTCGTATATTAGCAGTTGTTGCATATGCACATTTTATTATTTTTCCTGCTGGTCGTATTTTAGAAATTGTAGAGAAGCAAAATATAGGTTTAGTGATGAACACTATTCGATTAGCAGTAATTATTATCGCTTTTATTATTGCATATTTGTTGAATTTCACAGCGCTTCAAACAGTAATGTTATATGCTATAGTTAGTACCTTGAGTTACTTAATCTTATTTATTGTTGTTCAAAATGTATTATCGGAAAAAAAGTTTAGTTCAAAGCGTTATTAATGAAAAAATTCGATTATTTTTAATAGATGCTGCTTGATTTATCAAAAAAGCATTTAGTTTGAGTCATTCATATTGTATATATTTATAATATTTACTTGGAGGTTAAGAGATGAAAGGAATTATACTAGCTGGAGGTTCAGGTACTCGTCTTTATCCATTGACTAAAGCTGTATCAAAGCAAATTCTTCCTGTTTATGATAAACCTATGATTTACTATCCATTATCGGTTTTAATGTTAGCAGGAATAAAAGAAATTTTGATAATTTCAACACCTAGAGATGTTGTTGTTTTTGAAGAATTACTTGGTGATGGTATTGATATCGGTATGTCTTTTGAATATGTTGTGCAGGAGAACCCAAATGGGCTAGCAGAAGCGTTTATCCTTGGAGAAGAGTTTATAGGCGATTCTTCTGTAGCTTTGGTATTAGGCGATAATATTTTTTATGGTTCAAATTTTGGAAATCGTCTTATGGATGCTGCTAAATTAGAAGAAGGCGCTACAATCTTTGGTTGTTTTGTGAAAGATCCAAGAGCATACGGAGTAGTTGAAGTTGATGGGGATTTTAAAGCAATGTCAATAGAAGAAAAGCCAGAGAAGCCAAAGTCTTCTTATGCAGTTCCTGGTTTATATTTCTTTGATAACAATGTAGTAAACGTAGCAAAACAAGTGAAACCCTCTGCTAGAGGAGAGAAAGAAATCACTTCAGTTATTAATCATTATCTTGAAAGAGGTACATTAAATGTTCAGCTTGCAGGGCGTGGGTTAGCATGGTTAGATACAGGTACTCATGAATCGCTCCTTGAAGCATCTAATTTTGTTGAAGCTGTACAAAAGCGTCAAGGATTATATATCGCATGTATTGAAGAAATCGCTTTCCATAAAGGGTATATTAATCAAGAACAATTAAAAGTTTTAGCTGAACCTTTATTGAAAACTGAATATGGACAGTACTTAAAAGAAGTCGCTGAATCTTCAGAAAAAGGTGAGGTGAATGTTAATTCGTGAAAATTTTAGTGACCGGAGGAGCTGGATTTATCGGTGGGAACTTTGTTCAACACATGGTAAATAAATATCCTCATTATATTATTTATAACTTAGATTTTCTAACTTATGCAGGAGATTTAACTAAACATCGAGATATTGAAAAAGTAGAAAATTATCAATTTATTAAAGCAGATATTGCAGACCGTGAAGTAATTATGCCTTTGTTTGAGGAAGAAAAATTTGATTATGTTGTTCATTTTGCCGCGGAGAGTCATGTGGATCGCTCTATTACAGACCCTGGAATATTTGTTCAGACGAATGTAGTAGGAACACAGGTATTGCTTGATGCATCAAAACAAATAGGAGTTTCAAAATTTGTACATGTGTCAACAGATGAAGTGTATGGGGAACTTGATTTTGACCCTACAATATTCTTCACGGAAGAAACTCCTATACAGCCGAATAGCCCATACAGTGCTAGTAAAGCATCATCTGATTTATTAGTTCGTGCGTATCATGAGACATATGGTTTACCTGTTAATATAACCCGGTGTTCTAATAATTATGGTCCTTATCATTTCCCAGAAAAGTTGATTCCTTTAACGATTTCTCGAGTGTTAAATGACCAGAGGGTGCCAGTATATGGTGATGGTAAAAATATTCGTGATTGGTTACATGTATTTGATCACTGCACTGCTATTGATTTGGTGTTGCATGAAGGTATTAATGGTGAAGTATATAATGTAGGTGGGCATAATGAACGTACCAATCTAGAAGTTGTAAAAACAATTATTAGTACTTTAGGGAAATCAGAAGAGCTAATAGAGTTTGTCACAGATCGATTAGGTCATGATAAACGTTACGCGATTGACCCAACAAAACTAGAACATTTAGGTTGGAAACCGACTTATACATTTGAAACTGGTATTGCCCAAACGATTCAATGGTATCTTGATAACAAAGAATGGTGGGAGCACATTATTAGTGGTGAATATCAAAGTTATTTTGAGAAGCAGTATATTTTGAACGAATAGTTTTGTATTCCAAATTAAACAGAGGTGGATTAAACCTATATGAATATATTGGTAACAGGTGGTGCCGGATATATCGGCTCGCATACATGTGTGGCTTTACTTGAAGCAGGTCATTCAGTAATTATCGCTGATAATCTTTGTAATAGTAAGCGTGATTCTATTGATAAAATACAACAACTTGCAGGTAAGGAAGTTATCTTTTATGAGATCGATATAACGGATGAAGACAAAGTAGATGGTATTTTTCAAAATCATAAGATTGATGGTGTGATTCACTTTGCTGGTTTAAAAGCTGTAGGTGAATCTGTAGGGAAACCGTTAATGTATTATATGAATAATTTGGTGAGTACGATGGTGCTGGCTGAGGCTTGTTTGAAGTTTAATGTCGGACGATTTGTATTTAGTTCTTCTGCTACGGTTTATGGGGATAATCAGGTGCCGTTTGTGGAAACGATGAACTTATTGCCAACGACGAATCCTTATGGTGAAACGAAGGCGATGAGTGAGCGTATTTTAACGGATATGGCAAACGTTAATCCTGGTTTTGCAGTGACTCTTCTACGTTATTTTAATCCAGTGGGCGCGCATGAAAGTGGCTTAATTGGCGAGGCACCGGATGGTATTCCAAATAATTTAATGCCTTATGTAACGCAAGTGGCAAAAGGGAAACTAAAGCAGCTGCGTGTGTTTGGTAATGATTATCCGACAGTTGATGGCACAGGTGTCCGTGATTATATTCATGTCGTGGATTTAGCTGCTGGGCATGTAGCAGCAATCGAGCGTCTGACGGAAGGTGTCAATGTTTATAATTTGGGCACAGGTCGTGGTACAAGTGTATTAGAGCTAGTGAAAGCATTTGAAGAGGCTAATGGAATGGAAGTTCTTTATGAAATAGTGGATCGCAGACCAGGGGATATTGCTTCGTGTTATGCTGATGCTGCGAAGGCTGAATTAGAACTCGGTTGGACAGCAAAACGTGATCTTGTTTCGATGTGTCGGGATTCTTGGCGGTTTGAGAAGGGGAATGGGGAGTAATGGTCCATTTTCCTTCTTTTTTCCTCTTGGTTTTTATTTTTGTGTCTTGTAGTCTAGCTGTGAATCCATTCGGCTCTCTAGGAATCGAGGCATATAAGTATAAGACGTTTGAATTGTCGGGAAAACTTTATTGAATGAATAGGAGGTTGTAATCTTGGGAACATATATGCATGTTTTTGAGAAATGGATGCGAGAGAGTTCAATGCCAAATGAGTTACAGCATGAATTAGAATTAATTTTGCGTACGAACGAAGAAATAGAAGACAGGTTTTATCAATATCTTTCGTTCGGGACAGGTGGAATGCGTGGGTTGCTAGGAGCAGGAACTAACCGGATGAACGTGTATACAATCCGTCGCGTCGCGGAAGGACTAGCTCAGCAAATCATTGTGTCTGGAGAAGATGCTATGCGTCGTGGTGTTGTGATTGCCTATGACACGCGGCACTATTCGGTTGACTTCGCTTTAGAAACCGCAAAAACAATAGGGAAGCACGGCATTCGCGTTTTCTTGTTCAAAGAAAGTCGGCCAACACCTGAATTATCATTCGCAATGAGGCATTTGAATGCATTTGCTGGCGTTGTCATTACAGCAAGTCATAACCCTGCACAATATAACGGTTTTAAAGTGTACGGGGAAGACGGAGGACAACTACCGCCGGATGCCGCAGACGGAATTGTTCAGCATATGGTAGAAATCGAAGACTTGTTTGCTATTCAAACCGCTAACGAGGAAGAACTACTTCAAAATGGAATGTTGACTTACATATTGGAAGAGATTGATGATGCTTATCAAGAATGCCTTCTTACATTGAGGGAAGATACAGAGATCATTGAAGCGCATGGGAAGGACATGTCCATCGTCTTTACACCACTCCATGGATCAGGGCTTGTACCTGTTGTTGAAGGGTTGCATAACTTTGGGTTTAACAACGTACAAGTTGTATCAGAACAAGCTATACAGGACTCTAGATTCCCAACGGTGGTTTATCCAAACCCAGAAGAGCGTGATGCATTTGAATTAGCGATTAAGCTTGGACAAGAACGAGGCGCGGACTTATTACTAGCGACAGATCCGGACGCAGACCGTCTTGGTGTGGCAGTCAAAAACCGAGATGGAGAATACGAATTGCTCACCGGAAACCAGCTTGGCGCACTTTTATTAAATTACCTACTTATGCAGAAAAAACGAAAAGCTACGCTACCGGAAAACGGTGTCGTTATGAAGACGATTGTAACTTCGGAATTCGGTCGTGCCGTTGCGGCAAAATTCGAGATTCCTACAATTGATACATTGACTGGCTTCAAGTTTATCTCTGAGAAGATTGAGGAATTTGAAAAGAGCGGTGAACATCAATTTTTATTTGGATACGAGGAAAGCTATGGCTTTTTGATTGGCACATTCGCACGGGATAAGGATGCAGTCCAGGCTGCGTTGTTGACTGCGGAAATGGCTGCGTATTATAAGTCTATTGGTAAATCGCTGTATGATGGCCTGATAGACTTATATGAAGAGTTTGGTCATTACAGGGAAGCGCTGGAGTCGTTAACGCTTACAGGGAAAGATGGACAAGAGAAGATTGCGGTGATTATGGAAGAGCTTCGTCAGAATCCGCCGCTATCCATTGCTGGTGTTGCTGTTAGTGCTATTGAGGATTATAAAGCGGGGACAAGGCGTCTTGGGGATGGAACGATTGAGAAATTGACTTTGCCAAAAGCGGATGTTTTAAAGTTCTTACTTGAGGATGGTTCTTGGGTATGTGTTAGACCTTCTGGGACTGAGCCGAAGTGTAAGTTTTACTTTGGGGTAAGGAAGGATACGGCTGAAGCGGCTGTGGCAGCGATAGAAGTTTTGGTGGAAGACATATTGGATCGTGTGGATAGTCTGCAATTTTAAGCGAGAATAACTTTCGTTGTGTGGTCTTATCAATTAATATTATTTAACTATTATGCCTCAGCTGTAGCTTATACAACTGAGGCGATTATTTGACTGAATTCAATAAACGGAATACTCAATCACTTATTTGTGAAGCCTAAGGCTTCACGTGCCTTTATTGATAGAACTTTGGGTGCCTGTATAAAAACTGATTTCAGATATGATTACAGCCAGTGAAATTTACCATCCGTGACATGTTTTTTACTACTCCATACATTTATATAATTGATTCCTGCGTAGCGTGAGACATGGTTACACAACGACTGGGAGAGACAATACCATTTCTACTTTCCCCGAAACTAATTTTTTGTTGTTTCAAGATTAACTAGAATTATCAGAAATAGAACATATTTCTAAATAGAATTAAATGTACTTTTCATGAGAGATTTACAGGTATTTCATTGGCTATATCTATATTAATTATTTAATTTATTAATGCGTCGGCAACTTCCTTACCTGAACCTAAAAACAAACTTATTTCATCAGCCCCTATAGGACCATTCCACTTAGTAACCTTCAAAATATTTATCTCATATTCTTCATTATATTTGTTTACAGCAAGATAACGAGCCCAAGGATTGTCAAACCAGTCTTTCTTTTCATCGACAAATGTGCCAAATTCCATTGGCATTTCGGACAGCAACTTTTGACCATCATACTCCTTCCTGAATAAATCATCTTCACTCTTGGTGATCACTGCTGCAATTACATATTTTTCAAATAGAAGATATAAGGATAAAGAATCTAGCTTATCAAGCTCATCAATTTTTCCTCTAATGACTTTTCTAGGGACAATATGTTCATGTATTAATTTGTAAGCACGTTTTTTTGAATAAGCCCAATTATCGTATGCTTCTACTGACCAGTATTCATTGCCATTATATTTCCCTTTGGCTTCTGTCCAATTATAAATAGCGTAGTTTATTGCATTTCTTCTTACCTTTTCTGAAACTTTACTGCTCAGCAAAGTGGATAAGTCGACCATTAATCTTTTTCGTATTATTTCACCGCTATCTTTTTCATATCTTTTTTTATTGGACACTCTCAGCAACCTCCGCTTCATATAACTCAATCACTTCAGAAAATGCTGGGTAGGATGGAAACGATGTTCTTAGTTCTTCAAGCTCCTCTATTAATTTAGGACTCATCTCGTGCTCCACAAAGCACTCATCAATTAAATCTTGCAGATTATTAACCTCATTTCGAACCAGTTTAAGTGTCTCCGATAAACTTTTTACCGCTTCATTGATAACCATACAATTCCTCCCTTAAATACATCTTTATGCTTGTACTTAAGTTTTTAGACTTTATAGTTTTTCTGTCGTATTAACTTTAGGTACCTGATGTATGAAATAATTTATTTCAGGTATCTGCACGAAACTGTTCTGACTATTAACTACAATTATATATTTATTAACAGGAGATTAGATATGTACCTGACTTTCTAATCCCTATTGGTTTTTTATACAATTGGATGAATTGTTGGTTGTTTTTTGTTGCACAGGCACACACACAATTATTTAAATTGCCTTAGCAGCATTTTGTTAGGTGCTTTAATCGCAATTATTCAACAATTCATTACTATTGGATTACTGAGTTTTGCGGTAATATGGCATTAGTAGCAACTGCCTCTTATAAACGCTAAGTAGATTTTTACTTAATGATTGCAAAAGTATCTAACATCGGTAAGATTTATAATAATGATGAGGTGAAAAAAATGAGTTCGAAATACGCATACACATTTGAAGAGTTTCAGGAACTATATGAATCTGATCCATTGATTGTCATGAATACAACAAAAACCGGCAGCACGTTATTACGAGGGAACATAGTAAATATAAAGAAGTTACTAAAGAAGTTGAGCGAATAATGCTTATAGCGAAAAATGATATAAACAAGCAGTTTATTAAGTTTAACAAATTTAGATTTCCTCAAGTAAAAGAACTAGGTGCAAAAATAAATGATGCAATTGAAATGATAAACACGGATTCCAATACGTATAAAGAAGACATTAAGGAAGAAGTAGCGAAAAACGAACGAATGCTCAATGAAGATAAAGTTCAGTTGTTTATAACAGAGCTTATTCAGGGAGGGTATGTTGGAGAAAATTTCAACATAACTGATTTACTTAATATTTATGCTGAGGGTGAGCAGAGATATAAATATCGAATTCCGCCAGGATACATGGATATAGAAAAAGACAAAAAAGACATTACTAAAAGTGAAAAGTTTGGAGATCTTATTCTATGGAAACAAGTATTAAACAAAGCAAAGTCATGTCAAAAGGCAATTATTTTTATTACGCTTGATGAAAAAGAAGATTGGTGGATTTTGGATAAAAAAGGTGTCCCCACTGGGCCGAGGGAAGAGTTATTAATTGAGTTCAGTGAATTTAGCGATAAATCCCTTGTATTTATGAACCTTACAAATTTCATCCATGATGTCTCTATTGTGAATAATATGGTTGACCACACAACCCATTTAGAAATGAACGCTTCGTCTGTTTGTGAGGAGTTAATTGAAAACGCCGGATGGGACGAAACAATAAATAGTAAAGGACATCTATCTAATTATCTCATTCATAGCGGCGATCTTCAGGACTACGTAGATAATCCATTAAGCGATGTAGAAGTTACTGATTTATCCTCACCTGTAATCGATATTGATGCAGTTGATATTAAGGAGAACCAAGTTATCATTGAAGGTTCTTTTGAAACTAATGCCTATGTTAGCGTTACTGAGTCATTTTCTAAAAATTATTCAACTAGCTTTAATGCTTCATTAATAATAACAGGTTCAATCAGTTTTGAATTTGAAGTGGATTTTGAAAAAGACGAGGACTTTATTAAAACTAATACTTTGGATATCACCGTTGGAGGCTTCGGTGTAGTCGAGTTTAAAACATTTGAGCGGGAGAGTTGCATCGATTGCGGAAATCCGAACACTCCATATAACTCCAATAATGGAGACCTTATATGTGAAAAATGTAGTGTTCACTATGAAACATGCCCTAATTGTGGAAAGTTATTTGAACCAGGCACGCTTGGCGGTGCCTTTTGCGTGGGCTGCGGTGATTAAATTTCAGCCCAGTGATAATTTTAGATACCCAATAGCCTTAAAATCCATGCCTGTGCACCACACAATTCCAGGTACCTGTGCAAGATTGTATTCTGACAATCCACTACAATTACATATTTATGAACAGGAGATTAATAGGTATCTGATTATCTAATAGCTATTGTTTTTTATACAATTGTGTAATTTGTTCGTTGTTGTTTGTAGCACAGATACCGATTTTAAGTCGGACACTTAGCAAAGAGCCCACTTCTGGTAACTCTTGTTAAGTGTTTATTTGTCGTTGCAATACGAACGTACATTCCATATACTGATTAAAAGAGGAGGGAACAGATGTGCGTGATGAATTGATTAAGTCGATGGAGCGGAATTGTGTCTTAGATATGATGTACATATCAAAAGACGGTGTAATAAGCAAACGTAGAATCAAGGTGCTACAGGTGGGTGAGGTATCATTCCGAGCCTATTGTCATCTTCGCGGATCCAGAAGAACTTTTACAATTGATAACGTTTTGGCGCTTGTTCCAGTCATTCGAAAAGAAAGGGCGGTTATTTAATGAGTAGTCGACAACTAGAAACTTATGATTTATTGAAAAAACAGAATCAATCCACAATAAGTGAAATCACAACAGCTGTTGGATTGAATTCTCCTTCTACCGTTCATGGTCATTTAGACAAAATGAGGGGTAATGGTTATATTGACCTTGTTAATACAGCACGCACACAGCGAATAGTCGTATGATGGACTACGGCGAGTTTCCAAACAAACAAATCGCCTGTATCGACATGATGAGTTTCTACGCTAGCTGCATGGCATCGATACACAATTTGGATGTTCGTACTGTTCCTATCGCGGTGGTCGGTAATTTTAAACAAAAGGGGAGTGTTGTGCTGGCTGCATCACCCCCAATGAAGAAGCGATTTAGAGTGAAAACGGGAACGAGGCTTTTTGAAATTCCGGATCACCCCGATATTCGTTTGTTCGAACCGAAGATGGCTTTTTTTCTAGAAATGTCTATGTCTATTACTCGTATCCTCCACAAATACGTGCCGGCAGAAGCAATCCATGTTTACAGTGTGGACGAATCTTTTGTAGATCTTTCGGGCACTGAGAAGCTATGGGGCGATCCGGTAGAAACGATTAAAGAAATACAAGCAGAAATACTTGAAACGTTAAATTTACCGTCCACAGTTGGAATGGGTCCGAATATGTTGATGGCGAAGCTTGCGCTTGATCTTGAGGCGAAGAAAACTAGTTTTGCGAAGTGGGAATTTGAGGATGTACCGTCGAAGCTATGGCCAGTTGCACCGTTGAGTGAAATGTGGGGAATTGGTCGACAGACGGAGAAAACCATGAATAATATGGGTATCTTCTCAGTTGGCGATCTTGCGCACACACCGCTTGAACGACTCGAGAAAAAGTTTGGTGTAATGGGAAATCAATACTATCATCACGCCTGGGGAATTGACCTGTCTGAGTTGGGCGCACCTCTACTGGAAGGTCAAATGAAGAGTTATGGTAAGGGTCAAACGCTTTACAGGGATTATGTAACCCGTGAATCGGTTCTTGTCGTCATATTAGAAATGTGTGAGGATGTTTCTCGTCGCGCAAGGGGAGCTGGGAAAGAGGGGAGGACCGTTCATCTGGGGATAGGATATAGCAAGCATGCTTTGGGTGGTGGATTTAGTCGGTCGTTATCAATCGAGGAAGCTACAAACGATACGATGAAGATCTACCGGACTTGTGTAGCTCTTTTCGACAAATTTCATGATGATCGTCCCGTACGGAAAATTAGTATCTCAATTACCAATTTAGAGAATGAAACATCCATGCAGTTGAGTTTATTCGATGGGGATAAATTGAGAAACCGTGAGTTAGGCGCAGTTATGGATAGCATTCGGACTAAGTATGGATCCACAGCTATATTGAGGGCTGTTTCTCTAACGGATGACGGGACCGCAATCGGACGCTCTAAATTGGTTGGCGGACATAAGTAGTGGGAGGTATAGCATGATTCGAGATCGCGGAAATATTAAATGGACGGCATTGATGTTGCCGGAGCATATTGTGGAATTGAGAAATTGGATGGATCAGGAGCATTACGTTGAATGCCCGGAGCTCAGTGATTGGGATTTACAATCTATCCAGGAAGAAATTGAAGTAGCGTATAAGCGCAAATGCCAAACGTTGATTAAGACTTGGAAGGACGGAAAGATTATGACGCGCGGAGCGATAGTAGAAGTAATTGATGTGCAGTCTAGCTGTATTGTGCTCGATAACCCCTTTGGAACTGAGAGGATTTCATTTTCAGACATAGTTAGCGCACAATGTATGGAATGAAAAACAACGAACCATGACCGCTCATATATCGTTAAGGACCGCCCGAAGCCTGCGGCCGACCGCTCAAAATTTCAGGTACCTGTGCAAGAAACTACTCTGGAAATTCACTACAATTACATATTTATAAGACGTGGATTAGGTATTTACTTCAATATCTAATCTTCTTTGCGTTTTTAACAATTGGGTGAATTGTTCGTTGTTGGTTTTTGCACCCACACAATTATTCTGAAAAGCGGATCTTCCAGTTTTGCTTGCTATATTGTCATGATGAGAACCTTCACCAATTATTAATCTCTTAGGAATACTGGTGTTTCATATAACTTCCTTTCAAGTTGTTTTTGTACTTCGTAACTAGCAATTTCTCCTCCACTTGATACAGATATCCATTCTATATTAAAAAGGCTAATTAAACCCTTCAATAATTCGTCCCAGCATATATCAATAGGAGAAACGCCGATATCAATTCTTTCTATGGTTTCAAAGATTTTTTGCTTTGCTATAGGAGTAACATTCTGTAGGCGAATGGTGTGAAATTTCCTTTCTCTATGTCAAAACGAGTCCACGCTTGCCATAATGCAGCTCCTCCTGTTTGTCTAAAACTTTCCTGGTCACGGTAAATGTTGAGAGTGCGGATGGATGCTGATATCATCGGTTCGTACTGGTTCAAAACCTCTTCAAAATTATTCACGTCTGCGGTGCTTTCGACCGTGCACGATTCTTTTATTCCCGGGTGCTTTCATCGTAGAATATTGGGAATGCCGAATCCAATCGTCAATTAGTGGAAATGGAGCTCAAAACAAGCGGTTTGAGTAGTCAAAACCATCACTTTGGAGTCTCAAAGTGATGGTTTTGAAGTATTTAAAGAATGTCTATTTTAAGTACCTGTATATGAAATTATAAGTACAAGAACATAGTGATTTGAAGGGTACCTTAAAATTTTGCTATCTACTCTTGTTCACAAGCAGTTCTTTACTCTGTCCCTAGGCTTACTAGTATACTTAACTGATGATAGAACTCATTCGTATAATTGTGTTTAGAAAAATATAAAGTATAGAAATCAATTGAATTTACTAATAGAAAGTGGGAAGATACGTGGCAATTATTCAAGTGTCTCAGCGTGAAGGATCCAACTACAAAACCATTCAGGTTGCAGTAGAGGCAGCTCTACAAGGAGATACAGTGGAAGTTGATGAAGGTGTTTATTATGAACATGTAACAATCGATAAGCTGCTCGTTCTTCGAAGTTCAGAAGGTGAAGCAAGCTCAGTTCGTCTAACAGGAAGTGTTCGTATCGCGACAACGGAAGAAGTGCGTATCGAATCGATCAGTATTGGAGGAGGCACTGGTCCAGTGGACTATGGTTTACATATCGAATCAGGAGATGTAACGCTTCACCACTGTCTTTTCTATGAGATTCAAGGTGTTGCAATGCGAGTTGATGCAGCTGCAAAAGTATCCGCAGAGCATTCGATCTTTCAAAAAAACATACAAGGGATTGAGGTATTAGGGCGTTTGGCTTTGTTCGAATGCATAGTAGAAGACACGATCAAGTCTGCACAAATTAGTGTGCGCGCGGGAGGAGAAGTCGCGTTAACGAATTCCGGAATTTTAAGTGGGCAAGAAGAAGGCCTTTGCTTGTATGAAACGAGTCGAGCAACAATCACCAAAAGTTCATTCATCGGAAATCGCGGGGTTCAACTTCGTTTGGAACAAGACAGTTCTATGGACGTAGAAAGTACGAATTTTTATTTTGGACATGTCCAAGGAATCTATTGTGATCAATCTAAGGGTGTCCTGAAAAATTGTGTCTTTAAAAACCAAAGTTTGGAGCATGTAGCATTTACGAATGAATCCCATATCGAAGTCGAGGCAAGTACGTTTGAAAATGGTGAGGCTGAAGGAATGAACGTCAGTGGTTCATCAGTTGAGCTATCCGACTCACAGTTTAAAAACCAAAAAGGAGACCAAATTTCCTGTAACGAACAAAGCAAACTCTCGATTACAAAAACACAGATCCTTTCGGGTGAGTCTAGAGGAATTGTGTCCGGAAATTCCACGTGTACACTCATCGAATCTGAAGTGAAGTACAATCAGATGACGCAACTCTCTGCGTTTACTCAAAGCGTGTTCACGATTCTGGGTTGTGAAATTGAGAGTGGAAACAATAAAGGAGTTTACGTGACAAGTAGCAAAGTGACTATTTCGGATTCTCTTATTAGCCATCATAGTGGTGTACAGATTTTTGCTTCTGAACAATCGGAAGTAATTCTGTCGGCGACCGAAGTAAAGAGTGGGGATAGTGCAGGGATATTTGTGAAAGAATCCGAGTTGACGGCAGCCAATTGCATCATCTTCGGTCATAAGGGATCCAACGTTTTACTCAGTGCTGCGGCTAAAGCAGAAATTACCGATTGTAGAATATCGAGTGGCGATAAGAACGGCATACTTGCAGGTCCTGAAGTAGTTATTTCATTAGAACGGTCAATTTTGTTCAATCATAAAAGGCCACAAATAAGAGCAACGGAATCTGCAGAAGTCTTTATAACGGAGTGTGAAATCTATGACGGTAAATCGTCAGGAATCGTCTTGAGTCAGGTGGAGCGTACTGAAGTGACGGTAACTCGAGTACATGGTCATCGTGATGATCAAATCATCTTGCAAGATTGTTCGGATGCTGTATTCACTGGGGTGCAAGTGATGAATGGAAAGAAGGCTGGACTGAGACTCGAGCGTTCGGTTCCGGTTCTTAACGACTGTTCTTTTGAGAACAACCAAGCAGGAGATTTAGTTCGTTGGGATGACAGTGTTCCTGTGCTCACCGATACGGACTTGCAGGTTCCACCAATCACTAGTAAATTAGGCGGCAGTGCTGGACATTCCTCTACTGTAGATTCATCACCTACTGATCAGATGGATGTTTTCATGAATGGTTTGAATGGGTTTATTGGACTGGAAGATGTGAAAAACAAAATCCAGGAGTTTAAAAACGTAAGCGACATTAATCAATTCAAATTAGAGCGTGGAATGAAAGTTAATCCGATGGTAGCGCCTCATATGGTCTTTCAAGGTAATCCGGGTACTGGTAAAACGACAGTCGCTCGGCTTATAGGAAAGATTTTTAAGGAACTAGGTTTATTAAAGACAGGCCACGTAACTGAAGTGAAGCGAGAAGATCTCGTTGGAACGCATGTTGGTGAATCAGAAGAACGAACGAAAGTAATTATTAAGGAAGCTATGGGTGGCGTCCTCTTTATAGACGAAGCGTATACGCTTGCAGCAGGGGGCAATTCTAGTAATGATTTCGGAAAAAAAGTAATTGAAACGTTGCTTCCTGCAATGGAAAATTCTCGCGGTGAATTCATTGTCATCGCGGCAGGCTATACCGAAGAAATGAACCGTTTCCTAGCGTCTAATCCGGGATTGAAAGATCGTTTTACTGAAAAGATTCACTTTCAAGACTATACACCAGATGAGTTGCTTCAAATCTTCTTAAGCCAGTGTGAAGGAAGCTATGTGCTTACTCCTGCTGCCAAACAAGCAGTTTATGAGGAGTTCGTGGAACGTTATCGTATGCGCGATGAAACATTTAGTAACGCTCGAATGGCACGTATACTATACGATCAAATCGGGCTTGCTCAGTCGATGAGAATTGCGAAACTTTTACGTGAAGAGTGGACGGAAAAGGTATTGACGATGTTTGAAGAACAAGACGTTGTACAAGCGGTACAAGAGCGTGGAGTGAAGACGTACGAAGTTCCAATCGATGAAGTACTACTCGCCCATAAACGTGCAGAACTCCATCAGTTTATCGGCCTTGGTTCTGTGAAGGCTGAAATAGATAAAATGATTGAATTAATGAGATACTACAAACGAGAAAATCATTCTACGGAGAAATTGATGAACCACACGCTGTTGATTGGTAAACCAGGGACAGGTAAAACCGAGGTCGGTCGTGTGCTCGCTGGTATTTATCAAGCGCTTGGATTATTAGAACGAGGCGATCTGATTGAAGTAGATCGCAGCGATTTAGTCGGTAGTCATATTGGTGAAACGGAGAAGCTGACAGCCGGGCTGATTGAACGAGCGATGGGTAGTGCGTTATTTATTGATGAAGCGTACACACTTGCGAGTGGTGGAGAGAATGACTTCGGGAAAAAAGTAGTGGAAGTATTGCTGAAAAAAATGTCCGATCGACAAGGCGAGTTCCTATTAATTGCCGCAGGGTACGAAAAAGAAATGAATCGTTTCTTAGACAGCAACCCCGGACTCCGTCGACGTTTCGGACTAACGTTCCATTTTGAAGATTATACACCAAAGGAATTAATGGAGATTACCGACCTCTATAGTAAAGGGTACGGCATAACAGATGAAGCAAAGAGTGCATTAGTTCGTCACTATGAAGAGATTTATGCGCGTAGAGATAGTCATTTCGGAAATGCCGGTCTTGCAAAAAAAATAGCGAGAGAAATGACGCGTAAAGTCGATTATCGAATGGCTGTGGCGAGCAATAAACAAAATAGGCTTGCGCTCGAAAAAGAAATTACGAAGGATGATTTAGTTTTGTTGGAGAGTTGAATGATTTGTTGTTTTAATACACAGGTACTGCAAAATTTCAGGTACCTGTGCAAGAAACTATTTTGATAATTCACTACGATTACATATTTATGAACAGGGGATTAGATAGGCACCTAACTATCTAATCTTTATTGGGTTTTTATACAATTGGTTGAATTGTTTGTTGTTTTTGTTGCAGGTACTAGGTCGGTTACTCGACTACTGCAAAACGAAGAACTGCCTCTTCCAATACGTCAATTCCGATTAAGATATCTTCAATCGCTGTGTATTCATTTGGATGGTGACTGATTCCGTCTACGGATGGAACAAAAAGAAGCCCTACAGGACATAACCGGGTCATGTTCATGGCATCATGGCCAGCCCCACTCTGCATGAGTTGATAGGGAATATTCTTGTCCTTACAAACCATTTCTAACGCATTGTTAATTTCCGGGGATAGAAGTACAGGCTCCTCAGAACTAATTTCAATACTTTCTATCTCGAGTTTTCTAATCTCTTTAATGGAAGCTATCGTTTGCACTAAATGATCTTGCACGCGTTGCCTTGATGTTAACGAAGTGGATCTCATATCAATTTTCAATTCCACATCTCCTGGCACGACGTTCATAGCCCCATTGAACACCTCCATAACGCCTAATGTAGCGACAGTACCAAAGTCTTCCTCAGCCTTCGCGACTTTTTCAAGTTCCAAGGCAATTTCTGCTGCCCCAAGAAGCGCATCTTTTCTCATATTCATCGGAGTCGTACCTGAATGCGATGCTTTACCTGTTATTCTAACAATTAGCCTAACCGGAGCAGCAATTCCTGTAACAATACCGATTTTTTTATGATTATTGACTAATACTGGACCTTGCTCGATATGCAATTCAAAAAAAGCTTTAAATTCCTCATTCACTCGACTTGCCTGATCGATACCATTGATATCAAGAGCACAATAAGATAGTGCATTTTCTAATGTAATGCCATCTTTGTCTTTCAAATGTCGATATTTATCTTTTTCAAATTGCCCTGTCATCGCTTTGCTTCCAACTGTTGATACGCCAAAACGGGATGATTCTTCGCACGCAAATGAAATCACTTCAATCGGATGGTTCGTTTCAATCTTTTTTTCATTTAGGCGTTTGATCACTTCTAATGCAGCTGTGACGCCCAGCACACCATCGTATTTCCCGCCCTGGTAAACGGTGTCTAAATGAGAGCCCATGGCAACAGGAGGGAGCCCTTCAATCTTTCCTTCCCGTCTGGCAATAACATTTCCACAAGAATCCATGCGTATATCAAGATTTTCAGCCTTGCACATCCGCATAAAAGCATGGGTACATGTTTGCTCCTCGTTGGAGTAAGCAATTCTTGTAATTCCCTTATCACCTGCATTGTATTGATTTATATTTGCAAATAATGCTTCAAATCTTTTTCTTCTATCCATGCCCGTAACCTCCGATTATCTATTTTCGTCTTAGCTTGAAGAAAGAGTATACGATTTAAAGCACTCATTTAATGATATGTGTCCCTGCTTTTTCATTGATTGCGTCTTTTAAACTTTCGGTATTCGTAATGATAACTCTCATCCCGCTCTCCTCCAAAAAGCTTAAGCTTGCTTCAATTTTAGGCAGCATACTCCCTTCAGGAAAATGGTTTTCAAGTACATATTGTTTTGTCTGTGAAATTGTAATGATCTCCAGTTCTCTTTGGTTGGGTTTACCAAAGTTAATACAGACCCTTGATACACCCGTTGTAATAATTAACGTATCTGCGTTAATTTGTTCCGCTAACAGACTTGTCGCAAAGTCTTTATCGATAACTGCATCTATGCCTTCGTATGTATGATCTTCCCGCTGTACAACAGGGATTCCACCACCACCCACTGCAATAACAACAAAATTTGAGTCAATGAGGGACTTAATGGCATCCTTTTCAAGTATATTAATTGGTTTAGGGGATGGTACCACACGCCGGTATCCTCTTCCGGAGTCCTCAATAAATTTCCATTCCGGATGTGTTGCCTTCATAAGCTCAGATTGTTCAAAGGTATAAAATGATCCCACAGGTTTTGTTGGATTTTTAAAGTTAGGATCATCTGAACTTACTTCAACCCGAGTTAGAAGAGTAGCAACTTTTTTATCAATACCCCTTCTTGCAAATTCATTTGTTAATGCCTGTTGAATTTGATAGCCAATCCCGCCTTGTGTATCCGCTACACAATTAACGAGCGGGATTAAAGGCATTCCTTCTTGTTCGAGTGCAATTTCAGACCTTCGAAGACCGAAACCTACCTGTGGGCCATTTCCGTGTGTAACGACAACTTTATAGCCTTCTTCCACCATATCGGCAATATTAATAACCGTTTTTTGCACTACTTCATATTGATCCTGAATTGAATCAAAGCCATTCCCTTTAACCAACGCGTTTCCGCCGATGGCAACAATTATTACTCCACTCACCCGTGTTCCCCCTATAATACGTATGTATTGTTCTAGCTGCGTTTGTGTGCCCGTCTGCCCAGTAGCTCAAATTTAAGCTCATAGGAAATGGATCCTTCATAGTCATGATTATATACGGGATTTCAATAATTACATACAAAAACCCAAAATCGCTGCCACCGCTCATATATCAAATCGATGCCTGTGCACCACGCTATTCAGACACTATTCAAACAATTACAGAGTTGAATGAAAAGAGTTCTCTGGCCGAACTAAACTGTACCCTGTAAGATGGACACTTTGAAAAAGTCCCTCTTA
>NZ_JBYHFQ010000013.1:0-43269 GCF_057669665.1 Sporosarcina sp. Y1004
TAGTGGACTTTCACCACCAAGTTATAGCCCATGCCGGGCGCACAAAAAAATGCCCCACATGCATAATTCATGTAGAGCGGTAAATGTAACATTCTATTTTTTCGCTAAAAAATGAGCAACTGCTTCGTGATGCGTTTCTCTCCCCCAGAGAATTGAACATTGACGTGACTCTTCAATCATTCGATCTCGCATAAAATCAGCTGTCCACTTTCGTATGGCAATAGACTTATAAGCTCGATGAACAGACGGATGAACAGTGGACATCTTCATGAGGAAATGTTCAAGTCCTTCTTCAGCGGAACCTCCATAAATTTCTGTCGCCCAACCCACTTCAAGGAGTTGGTCAGCCGTAAACACTTCAGCCTCAGACAACAGACGCAACACACGGTCATGCTTACCGTCTTTCTCAAACAATAATGTCGCACCACCCCAACCAGTCGTAATCGCCAGAGTTCCTTGGATGAAACCAGCTTTTACTGAGGATGAAACAACTCTGTAATCACATGCTGTCGCGATTTCACACCCGCCACCTACAGCCGTTCCATTGACGAGGGCAATGACAGGTATTGGCAGTGTAGCGACCCTATACAATAAGCCTGCCATTTTACTTAACATCGGGTAAGCCTCATCTGTCGTTTGCAAAGCATGAAACTCAGTTAAGTCTCCCCCCGAACAGAATGCTCGGTCACCCGCCCCTGTTATGACTGCATATGCAACATCCGGGTCTCCCTCGATTTGATCAAGATATTGTTCAAGACCTTCCATGACCGCATAGTTAATGGCGTTACGCCTTTCCGGACGGTCGATTGTAAATGTCGCAATTCCCTTTTCGATTGAAATGTTATAAGACATATTCATTCCCCCATTGTTAATTGTTTCTTCTGATATTAACACTGTCTAGCTACAGTTTCCAGACTCATCTTATACTTGTCGGGCCTGGACGGCGTCTTACGCATTTCTATGTTGTCTAGCTACAGGCGCCAACCGCTCGGGTCATCAGTCACATCGGCTGTGCGGCAAAGTGCGCCTTTATCACAAGCCTTCCAGCGCTTTTCGGGGCTAAACGACGCCTTTCGCATTTCTATGTATAGAAAAAAGGCTACCGAGAGCCATGGTCTCACGGTAGCCTTTATAGGCAAATCTTACTTATTCGCCTACAACTTCTTTTCCTTTGTAATGACCGCATGATTTACAAATGCGGTGGGCCAATTTGATTTCGCCACAGTTAGTACAAGTAGTCATTCCCGGTACTTGCAATTTATAATGCGTACGGCGCTTGTTTTTAACTGTTTTGGATGTTCTTCTTTTTGGTACAGCCATCTGGGGCACCTCCTTACGTTCACCTATTCGTCCTTGGATTCAAAGAACTTTGCCAAATCGGCAAGTCTAGGATCCACTTTCGTTTCCAGTTCCTCACGGAGCCTGGCATTGTACACCTCGTCAGTCGTAAATGACCAGCCTTTTCCTTCAGCCTCTTGCATCTCAGCAGCTTTTTCGCTGAAGATTTGCAGCGGCACTTCAAGGAGGACGAGCTCCTCAAATACAGGGGTCGGATCGAATACCTCTCCTACAATTGGATGAATTTCATCATCTGCTGCAAGAACTTCTTCATCCCAGCTGAACTGTTCGTCAGCCTCGATTGAGAACGGTAATTCAACGTCTTCCCATGTTCGTGAACAGGGCAATGTCATCGTACCTTCAAGCCGGAATCGGCAAACCAATTTCTTGGAACCGATTGTACAACTTCCGGTCACTCGGACAGGCGTAATATTCCGGATTTCCGGATTCCGTTTTTTCACGGTTTCAAGGTCGACAGCTTCGTCAAGCGGCATCGCACCTTGTCTGTATCTCTGCAATTGATTGATTGACCATTTCATGTCTATCACCTCAAGACAACAATGTTGATTATATAATGGGCGAAAAGGGATGTCAAGATATTTTCTTGTCACTTCATCAGCCGCATAGGTATAATTAATATTCATTGTAGCAAAGGAGTGATACTTTTGAAAGCCTCAGGAATTATTGTCGAATATAACCCGTTTCATAATGGACATCTTTACCACGCAGAGCAGGCAAAAAAAATGACTGATTCGGATATTGTCATCGCGGTCATGAGCGGTAATTTTCTTCAGCGTGGTGAACCGGCTTTTGTCGATAAATGGGCGCGTGCAAACATGGCGTTGAATAACGGTGTAGACATCGTTTTAGAGCTTCCTTATACATTTGCAACCTCTCATGCTCCTTCTTTCGCTCGCGGCGCCATACAGTTGCTGGACGCCGCGCAGTGCAGTACATTCTGCTTCGGCAGTGAAGATGGTGCAATTGAATCTTTTGAAAGAAGTCTTCACCTCATTCAACAATCCAATGAGGACTATGAAAAAACTATTAAAGAAGCAGTCGGACGTGGAAACAGTTATCCAAAAGCACTTAATGAAGCATATCAAACAGTTGCTGATTCCTCCGCATTTGACGGGAGTCTTGCTGACCTTTCAAAGCCAAATAATATTTTAGGTTTTCATTACATGGAAGCGGCAGCTGCTATAGGTTCCAACATGACAGCAATAACAATTCCACGCATTGTTGCTCAGTATCATGACGACGCCGTAGTCGGAAACCAAATTGCAAGTGCAACAGGTATCAGAAAGTCTTTTTTCGAAATTGATTCGCTTGATGCAGTTGTAGATTTTATTCCTGATTCAACACATGAAGTCCTCCTCAGTTGGAAAAAGGAGAGACAACTCTTCGGCAACTGGCAGTCATTCTATCCTCTGCTCCGATTCACAATTTTACGTGAGGGACCGAAACGTCTTGCGGAGATTGCGGACGTTACAGAAGGTATTGAGAACCTGTTGTACCGCGCTGCAGCTATTAACGGCACGTTTGAAGGCTTTATGAGTGCAATTAAATCTAAACGCTATACCTGGACTCGCTTACAACGTATGTTAACGCATATATTTACTGGCTTCACGTATAATTTACGCAGTGAAATGAAAGCGCCTGCCTATCTCCGCTTACTTGGTATGACTTCTGCAGGGAGACTTTACTTGAATGAACATAAAAAAAGGCTGAAGCTTCCTCTTGTTAGCAAAGCAGCCGCCTTTTCACATCCTTCTCTGGATTTCGATAGTCACGCATCCGATATGTATGCGCTCGGAATTGGAAAAGGAACGCTCCATTCTAAAATGGGTATGGATTATAAGACGCACCCAATCATCATTAAGTGATCGTTCATTTTTCATCTAATGTTGCTAAATACTCAAGTGCATCATCCACATCTTTCACCGGTACGATTTTCATTTTCGTACCGATTTTTTCTGCCATTTTTACGGCTTCCTCATAATTTGTCATTATCCCTGGATTTACCTCTCTAACTTCGTCTGGCAAATCATCGTCTGGCGCAAAGAATATTTCTACATCTTCACGGGATGCTGCAATGACTTTAAAGTCAGCTCCTCCAATTCTGCCCACGGTTCCATCTTCTAGCATCTCTCCCGTTCCGGCGATATTATAACCCTTCGTCATATCTTCATCGAGCAACTGATTCATGATTTCAAGTGTGAACATCAGTCCTGCTGAAGGTCCTCCGATATTAGACGTTTTGAAATCGATTTCCGGATTGGTTGTAAGTGTCCGATCTTCTTCAAAACGAACACCAAGTCCTGCACGTCCGTCACTATCCGGAATTTCTTTTAACGTCAATGTGACATCTAGCATCTTTTTGTCCCTTTCCAATGAAATCGCTACTTCATCGCCTAATTTCTTTTCACCAATTAACGTAAAGAACTCTCCCGACTCCTTCAGTTTCACACCATCAACCTCACGGATTTTATCTCCTAATTCCAAAATGCCATCTGCCGCTCCTTTTTCGAGAACCGACATAACGAAAACACCATCAAATTGGATGTCAACAGGAAGTTCAGCTTTATCAAAAGCAACCGTAATGGCATTGAATTGAGAACCTGTCATCAGTTTCTTCTGTCGAATGTTATATTCCTTGTCATTTTCGCCTTCTCTTCTAACATTCTCCGCCGGAAGAAGCTTTCTGTTATCCGTAAATTTTGATAAGACGTACGAAGCAGGTGTCGCTTTTGCCACTGAAATCGTCATAAGACTAAACGTACCTTCATCATCTTTATCTCCACCTACAACCTCAACAAGTGGATCCAAGTCATATGCACCACCCGGAGATGAAATATAAGAATCAAGTGGATATATGAACAAAATAGCTATAATTACCAGCATTACCCCGATTAAACCGAACCGTTTCTTCTTCAATTTACGTACACCTCCGTTAATAGCCTGTACTTCCATTACATATATATAAGTGTAGCACCAAAAAAAGACTTGCAAAACCTTTGTTCATAAATAGAGCAAAAAGGAGCGTAGTACATAATCGATGAAAAGCATGTACGCCTTTATCAAGTTATAAATTTGACTGTTGTTTGGGGATTAATCATACTGTTTATCTGGCAACCGGGAACAGCGCACGCTGGGGCAGTAGCCGGTGCACAGTTATTTATCCATGCGCTACTTCCGTATTTACTACCCTACATTATTTTGACACAATGGCTTTTAAAAATGCCTAGCCATTCAAAAAAGGTACCAAAGTGGAGACGGTTTTTGAAAGCATATGTGCTGGGGTCTTTCGGAGGTTTCCCAGTCGGTGCCGTAACGGTAACTGAAATGATGAAGAACGGCGAACTATCGAAAAAGCAAAGCGCTTTACTCTTAGCTATATGTCATGCACCTGGACCGATGTTTATCATTGGTTTCGTTGGAACTGAACTTTTTGGTGACATCAGTTCCGGTTGGAAATTGCTAATAGCCATTCACATCGCAAATGTCTCATTTTTTCTACTAGCACTCATTTTTCGGATACAAGGCGACGATTCAGGTATCCCACCTACAGATTTACCAAAAAAAGTTATAGGAATGCCCCTCCTTGACGCTATTAAAGAAAGCTCTACAATCATTGTTCTCGTCGCAACTACGGTAATTTTCTTTTCCTCACTTGGGACTGTTTTATCGACCGTTTTCACTTCCGCATTTACTGTGGAGATGGGAATTGCAAAAACCTTTGCATTGGCCATTTTTGAAATGACATCAGGCGTCCAAGCTGCAACAGATCATTTTTATGGTTTTCCCATTTTCCCATTTCTCATTGCAGCAATTATTTCCATGAATGGTTTGAGTATCCACATGCAAGTTTTTGTAATCGCGAAGTCAAGCTCTCTTTCAATGACCCCATACGTTATTGGGCGAATCTGGAGTGTTATTCTAGTTCCCGTTATTTTCTATTTCTTGTATTAAACACAAAATGGTTATGATGAAATAATAATTTCATCATAACCATTGATTACTTAATTATGCTTCGTACTTTATTTTCAATGCTTCGTACTTTGTTTTCAATGCTTTTTCAACTTGAATTGGCACAAGTCCTGTAATGGAACCGCCGTATTTTGCTGCCTCTTTAACCATACTCGAACTGAGGAATGAATACTGATTGTTTGTCATGATGAAAAACGTTTCAATGCTTTCATCAAGGTATCTGTTCATTGAAGTAATTTGCATTTCGTACTCAAAATCGGAAACAGCCCTTAATCCACGTATAATAGCAGATGCACCTATACTTTTTGCATAGTCTACAAGTAATCCTGATGAAGAGTCTACTCTTACATTCGGGAAAACTGCTGTCACTTCCTCTATAAGTGCCACCCGTTCATCAACGGTAAAAAGTGAATTCTTCGATGAATTATTCATCACTGCAACTCTCACATCTCCAAAAACCCTGGCCGCTCTCTTGATAATATCAAGATGCCCATTTGTCAGTGGATCAAAACTCCCTGGAACAACCGCAATTCTAGACATTACTGAACCTCCATCTCGTAAATTGATACAGCGCTATTTCCATAAACTGAACTCTTAACTTTGTGAAACGTACCAAACGATTCTGGTAATCCGAACTTTTTATCATGTTCACATACTATGACAGCATTTTCAGTTAGGAGACCTGCTTCTGAAAATTCCTGAGCGAGATTATAAAACTTCGTTTCTGCGTATGGAGGATCAATAAAAAGAAGTTTCACTTTCTCTTCTTTTGTCAGCAAAAGTTTAACCGCATTTTTTGCGTCTGTACGTTGAATAAGTAATTCTTCCGTGAACCGGCATTTCTCCGTATTGGCCTTGATCATCGCACATGCATTAGTATTTTTTTCGAATATGTATGCCTTATCTATTCCCCTCGACAATGCCTCCAAAGAAAGGGATCCGCTGCCTCCAAACAATTCAACGGAAATCCCACCATCAAAGTAAGGACCAATCATGTTGAATACGGATTCTTTCACTTTATCCGATGTCGGACGTGTATTTGTCCCTTGAATGGACTTCAAGGGAATACCTTTTCTAGTCCCTGCAATAATTCTCAATTGTCTTCCTCCTCTAGCAGTGTCGAAATTCTGGTGATATCGATTGTGTCTGCCGTTTTCTCGATACTGAGAAGGAACAATCGTTTAAACCAATTTTCCTCGAAATAAAAATCGTCTTCCCGCACTTCAAAAGGCATCGTTACGAAATCATATTTATGTTCATTATAAACGTAAAAAAGATCATTCTTCGGAAACCTGAATTTTCTAATTTCATTTTCAATATAAATGGATCTATCATTCGAAGTAACTTTATAACCTGCGAGACTTAATATCTTTTTAGCGGGATAGAGGGTTTTTTCGTCCTTCAAAATGATTTGAATGTCTGAAAAAGCGCTACCTTCAAAATAGATCTTACGCGAATCTTCTACTAAGAACGGATAACTCGATACACTTTCTTCAATATTCTTATTGAAATAAGATATCTTAAATCCTGTTGCCTTACCAGCAAGCCTATCCAAAACGGTTGCATCGATTTCTTGTCCCACCCTGTCCTTTAGAAGTCCTTTAAATGTTTCGAGTTCTACGGCGCTCATCGATTCACTTAGGGTCTGATACAGTTTACGTGATGTAATCGAACCCGCGGCCTTTCCCGAAAGAATTGAAGCCGCCAATTCAGCTGTCAGACGTTCTTTATCCGGAATGATAAATCGATTATACATCGCTGCCGTCAGAAAGCGGTCTGATACTTTTTCCGCATCTGTATTTTCTGAAATAACGAACCTTGTGGAGTGAACAGTTGGGTTAGTGTTGTCAATTACAACCGTCGAGTGGTCTGCATCAATCGATTTAAGAGCTAAATCCACATCACCAAGCCTCTTAACATCAACGCCTTTTCCAAAAACAGACAACCTATCCCCCGCGTAGAGAAGAGGCAATCTATTTTTCTGCCAATATAAATCCGTAACCCCGCCAGATCCTCGGTATAATGCATAATCAATAGACGTCATTTCTTTTGTGCCTACGCGCTCGAGACCATTCACCCATAATCCACCAATCCCAGTTTCATCGGTCATATGAAATAATGTGAACGATACCGAAGAGCCGTAGAGCGCAGTAAATGGTTCTTTGAACAAGGCATTCTTTTTCATTTGGCCTTTTTTGGGTATTTCATAGGAAATGGACTGTCTGTCATTTTCCCCTTCAAGAAAGGCTGTGGTGTTTTCGTCTAACCGATTACATGACATTGCGTCTGATAGATAACATGTACGATTAACACTTTCTTCTGGCCAAATAATTTCATGCCGTTTATTTGATAAACCACTAAAGTTATGACGAACTACGAGTACATCCGAACGATTGATTACTTCAATCTCTTGTGAATAAGTTGAAGCCTTCGTTTCTTCTGAATTCGCACCTGCCGATAGATAATAATGCATATAAACGAGAAGACCATTCACACTTAGCAGAACGAGTATAATTCTTGCAATAATTTTCAAATCTACACCCCGCAGAATGAATTGATGAATGCGCCCGTGCATCCATAATGGTATGATAAGTCTAGATTTACGTATTTGGAAAGGTAGTGGTGATTATGATACTTAATCAGCGATTCATAGAGCTTGGTCAGGGTTATGGAGATGTGTATGAATTATGCGAGTTGATCAATACAAATAGAGGCCGTCTGCATAAGACGTTCATCTTATCCTCAGAAACGCCTTTAGGCCATGCGCTTTCTCTTGCAGCAGCCTTCGAGCCCGCAAATGATAGTCAGTTCATGCCCGTTTATATTTGTAGAGAAGGAATTATACAAAAGGATAACGACAAGTCAAAAAGAAGAGTACTCTTTGAAGAAACAGCGGAAAAGGCTGGTAGCATACCTGTCTATATCGAGTTGAAAAACTCTTCAGAATTTGCAGAACCTGAGTTATTCTTTCAATATGCGACTGGAATTCTTCGCATCAACAAGTTGCTTCCTCCGTTACGATAATTTTATAAACCGGTTTTATAATCGTATTCTTTCGCCCTATCAGGTTTAGTATTTTCAAATTCCGTTTTCACAAACGGTCGGTAGGACGGAAGAACTTTTTTCACGGATGGTAGACGTTCTATTTTACCCATAACCGTGTCGACATCCTCCATATTGCAATACAGAACGACATACTTCATCGTTCGTGATATATAATGGACGTGACCATATTTCCGAAATGATTTTGCTTGTTTTAAATGATGAAGATAAACAATGATTCCTTGACGATCAATCATAGATTTCCCCTCTTTTCCTAACCCATACAATACCATAGTAGAGAAATGGGCTGCAACAAAAGAAAAGCGAAAGGCGCCTGAAAAGCTGAAGGCAGTCAAAGTACGCCGCGTCCTGCGGCAATGACTGCATGACCTACATCCTGTAGGCCTCCGACAGGCATAAGGCGGATCGGCGGAGCGGCGCTCTTTGCCGCATAGCCGATCCGACTTATGAACCGAGGGGCTGGCGCCTGTAGCTAGACATCAAATATTGCTGACAGCGTAAATTTTTTGAATTACAATTAGTATAAGCATTTGGCGCAAAATGGCGCTTTGAGTCTATAAAACATAAACAGTTTATTTAATTAGGAGGTTCATGAATGGGTAGAAAAACAAATGTGGCTCTTACAGTAGGTGCAGCAGGAGTTGCTGCTTGGGCCGCTTCTAAAGTTGTCGCAAAACCAGTACCTCGTGAAGGTAAGAAAGCGCTCGCTTTTGATAAACCCGTTATTTTAGCTCATCGGGGAGGACTTTCCGAAGCCCCTGAAAATACATTAACTGCATTTTCTAATTCAGCCGCACTCGGTGTACATGGATTTGCAGTAGATATTCGGCTAACAAAAGACGAAGAGATTATTGTCTTCCATGACGAATTTACAGATAGAACTACGGACTTTTCTGGAAGAGTTGCTGATTATACACTAAGCGAATTGAAATTAGCAGATGCGGGCTATCGATTTGAGGACGATGCTGGGCAACATCCCTATCGTGGTAAGGGTGAGGTAATCCTAACTTTGCGAGAATTAATCCAACAGTTTCCGCATATGTTGATTGCCATCAATCTTAAAGATTCGCCAGACATGTACGAAGGCAGCCTTATGCCATCGAAACTTTGGAGACTTCTCGAAGAACTAGACGCAAAAGACTGTGTAGCTGTGACAAGTCCTTATGATGAACAGACGGACAGGTTTAACTTGTATGCTCAAAACAGGGTAGCTACTGGTGCAGGTGAGATTGAAGTGAAAAAAGCATATGCTGCTTTCACAAGTAAATTTGGTCATCTTTACAGTCCACGTGCAGATTTTTTTCGGATTCCTGAAAAGCTCGGCGTATTTCCCCTTGGAACTGAAAGTTTTATCAACTTTCTAACAGACATTAACGTACCCGTTTATTTTGAAGGCGTTTCTGATAAAGATTCAATTATCAAACTCCTTCATGCAGGAGCGGCGGGTTTCATAACAGATACCCCTACTATTGCAATGGAAATTGTGCAAGATAATGTAAGTTCATCCTAACAAAAGAGAGGTTGCTTGAATGTCAATGACATTCAGGCAACCTCTCTTTTGTTGTAAAGCTTGAAATCCTGTATTCTCTTATGCTGAACACGAGCAGCCTCCACCGGTTCCACAGCTTCCACCACATGAAGAATCTGAAAAGAATGCGCTACCGGCCGGAACTTTTACTTCATCTGACACCGATTTTGCAATGATGGAACCGATTTCGTCAAGTACATATTGCACATCATTTTCGGTCAAACGGAGTTCCGCTACCCGGTCATTCATATCGAGTGCTCTTTTTTGAACACGGATACTTTTCATTACTATATTATAATCCGGATGATATCTCCCGAATCGTTGGACTTCCTCATATCGTTCCTTCATGATCGTGAACTCTTCAATCGTCTTCACTAGGTCGGCATCCGAATAAACATCATCGTAAGCTTTTCGGTAACTTGCCACCACTTCTGAAGCGAGAAGCATTTCAGTCAGTTCTTCGGCATGTTCAATGATGGTGATCCATTCGTCTGTCATCATATGAATAATCCCCTCCACTCACTGCTTATCATACCAGATGAAAAGGCATGCATGCACCTATTCAATTTCCATTTCTTTAATATCCAGAAATGTTTTTTCAGAAAGAGCTCGCCTTGCCTCATCAAAATCGGAAAATGGAATCATACCTTCAGCAGTGTGCTGTGTTTTCTCATGACCTTTCCCAGCAATTAGAACGACATCTCCCGGAGCCGCACAAAAAATCGCTTTCCGAATCGCATATTTACGATCCAGTACCGCTTCGATCGCAGAACAATCTCCTCCAAACCCCTCCATAATGTCCCTTATAATCGTCAGTGGATCTTCATTTCGGGGATTATCAGAAGTAACAATAACACTGGATGAATACAAAACAGCGAGTTCTCCCATCAAAGCTCGTTTCCCTTTATCCCGTTGTCCTCCACAACCAAAAACAGTTATTAATTTTCCATAACATGAATTGGATAATGTCTTTAATACTGATTCCAGTGCATCAGGTGTATGCGCATAGTCAATATAGACCTTTACACCATCACGCTCTACTAGTTGCAATCTACCTTCTGGGAGTTGAAGCGCGTTACAGTGCGGTACAATCTCATCTAAAGTGTAACCTAAGACAAGTAGCGCACTGATAGCGGCTAATGCATTCATGCGATTATAGTGACCTGGAACGGCAGGGTTCATTTTCAGTTCCGGTACTCGGACATCTGCTGAAGTAGTTGTTCCAAAGTAAATAATCGGAGTCGTACTATTCTTAGTCATTTCCATACATTGTTCATCATCCTGATTGACAATCATCGTTTCTGCCATTCCGATTAAGCGCTTCTTTGCATTGATGTAGGATGACTTTCCACCATGCTCCTCATAATGATCAGTTCCCACGTTTAACAATAAGCCAATATCGATTTCACAATGGTCTAAGCGATTTGTGGATAACCCTAATGAAGATGCCTCAAGAACAATATGAGTGACACCTTCTATTTCACATTTTTTTAACAAAGGATGAAGATATTCCGCTGGTAACGTTGTCATTTTTGGACCTTCATACTCACTGTAAACACCATCGACAAAAATGCCTGTTGTTCCTATGACAGCCGCTTTTTCCCCTAGACCTTTCAATAATTGACCGATGAAATGCGTGACTGTAGTCTTCCCATTGGTTCCCGTCACAGCTATTACCTTCATACGTTCCGCGGGACTACCAGCTAGTCGTGCACTGGCATGCGACATAAAAGTTTTACAATCGGGGACAACGATACTAACTGTCCCGGCTGGAATTTCAGTCAAATTCGTTCGATCTATAACAATAGCCGTCGCGCCTTGTCTAATCGCTTTTTCAATGTATGACGCTCCATCATAATAAACACCCTGCCTCGCAACAAAGATGTAGCCTTTTTTTACTTGTAAAGAGTTTTCAGTAATTCCCGTGACCACAGTCCTAAGTTCGCCGCCGCTGACTGTACAAGGCCAGTCTTTAAGAAGCTCCGTTAATAACAGCACCAGTCTCCCCTTCCCGAACATTTTTCTATGAAAACGAATATATTGAGAGCGAACATACTTTATCGTATGAAGAGAACTCAATGAACGTCACGAAGAAAGTTGGGAGCCTTATGATCGTTCAAAAATTTGGCGGGATAGCAATGAAAGACAAGAAAATGAGATTGAATTGCATTAACCATATAAAAGCTGGATTGCATGAATTTGGCGACATTGTTATTGTCGTTTCTGCAATCGGTCGTTATGGTGATCCTTACTCAACGGACAGCCTACTTCAACTAACGGATGCCTTTTTACCCACGACAGCCGCTAGCGACCTTGTCGCATCTTGTGGCGAGCTCATAGCGGCAGCGGTGTTGTCTGCCGAGCTAGAGCAGGCTGGTGTAGAAAACACAGTTCTTCATGGTACACGGGCAGGCATAATGACAACGGGTGTCTATGGCGATGGAATGATTAGTACGATTGATACTACGTCGATTCGACAAAATCTAAAAATGACCCGTTGTGTAATCATTCCAGGTTTTCAAGGAGTTGCTGAGAATGGGCAGACGATGACACTTGGAAGAGGCGGAAGCGATTTGTCTGCCATTGCCCTTGCTGCTGCACTCCAAGCATCTCATGTAGAATTCTTTAAAGATGTCCCCGGTGTCATGACCGACGATCCACGCGAGGCGAAAAATCCTATTAAACTAGACTTGCTAAAGTTGGAGGAATTCATTCCCCTGCTGGATTGTGAAAGACCAATTATACAAAAACGTGCGGCGCTCCATGCAATGAAAAAAGCGATACCCCTATATATAAGAGGTATCGCAGGTACAGAATCAGGTACATGGGTTTTGCCTTAGGCAGCAATAAAATTTACTGCTGCCTTTTTTCTTCATCAGTCATACGAACCAAAACTTGTGTGTAATATTTTCCATATGCACCTGTTCCAAGATTTGTTACATCTTTTTCAAGCAATACACTTCGGTGGGCAGGCGAATTGAGCCAACCATGCACCGCCTCAATCGCATCCACATAGTTAAATGCTATATTTTCACGTGCTTTACGATGCTCAATTTCCGCTTCTTTCAACCTATCCGCAAGATTTCCAGTCACTGGGGATTCATGGGAAAAGTAATTTTCTAGCGCCATATCCTCGCTATGCTTTCTAGCAACTTGTGTCAGTTCATAGTCGCTTTCCACTTCACTTATACCATGATTTTTTCTATAAAGGTTTGTTAATTCATAAAGTTGTCGTTCCATAGCACGGTCCACTTCTATCTGCATTGTGGATGAAGGATGATCCGCACTTACAATTTCACCCATATAGGTCATATCATAAGGTTGATGGAGGACAAGTGTATGTGGATCTATAAAGCGCACAGCCTCCAGTTCACCGTCAATCCCGTCAAAGTAGAGTTGTGCATAGACACCTTCATAAGCAATGAGTAACCTATTTTTTATATCCTCACCATTCAATGTAAACGTATAAACACTTTCACCCGTGTGCACACTTACTTCTGATTCAACTATCGTAAACCTGTAAATGTCTTTTACGTCTTGACCGTGTTCAAAAGGTTCAACATCAGAAGATGAATCAGCTGAGTATATCTGGTTCACTTTTTCACCTATTACTCCGACCATTAATTGCACACCTTGGTCATAAATCCACCAATCGTACCCATAATCGGATGGTTCAATCCTGTCCGGTTCACCAATCTTTTCGATTAGCCTATCTACACCTTTACCGACATACTGAGATATGCCAGATTCAGGTCTTGCTGCCTGATTCATTGAAACCCCTTCACCTTTTCCGGGGATTGGTATGGCCGTTCCGTGTTTCACTGGTGATTCAAGCGGTTCATTCTCTTTCACTCCATCATCTAAAATATAAAATACCAATAGGACGATGATGAGTAGAAGTATTATTTTCCAAAGAACTTTCATTTTTCGCCCTTCTTTCCTAATCGGTAGTTTAGTCATTTCATTTCTAGCTGATTCCATAAATGAGTTGCTCTATTCATTATACTTCATCAGAGCGATAAAAAAAGCGAGGTACGTCTAATTCTAAGTCATTCACTTCTTGACACAATGTTGTCATTGCAACTGTCAGTGATTTGTTCTATTATAAATAGGTATAGGGAATTGGCTGGACGATATATGAGGAGGATATAAACTATGTATATTGAGGATACAGGCATTGAAAATATTGTAACCGACTTATCAATACTTGACGAAATTATGTTAAAACACGATCTTGTCCGTGCAGGACAATGGGACTACGAACGAGCGACATTTGATAAGAAGTATACGCTTAAAGAAGGTACATACTATTTGCGCGTATTCAGTTACACAACTGATGGTGATGTAGATACACGCGAAGCAACTATGATTCTAAAAAAACCAGTTGTGGGTAAACATTATTATCCGCACGGCGTTGAGTACGGCGAAGGAGAGCATTTCCCTGCAAGTCTTATTAAGGACTGTATCGCAACATTAAAAGCAGTAAGTGCTGAACTTGAACCTTTCAATGTAAAAAAATGATTTTATTGCAGAGGCCGAAGAACTTAAAGTTCTTCGGTCTTTTTTCGTCCTCTATTATTCAAAACTTTTTCACTACTCAATCACCTAATTCTTGGTTATAATTGAAGTAGCGAATACTTTGGAGGAATGACCGTTGTCAAAATGGCTAACAAAACGTAATTTCATCATAATACTAAGTCTTATCCTCATCACCTTGACTTCCATTATTATCCTACCCGTTTCGTTGCCAATCATCTTCGCACTACTGATAGCATTGATAATTGAACCTATCGTCAAAATGACTGAAAAGAAGTTCAAGTGGAATCGTAAAGTATCAGTCATAACTGTCTTTATGTTTACCCTCGCAATTATTACTATTTTGCTCTACTACACGGTTACTCAATTGTTTGGTAAAATTATTGATTTCACGAAAGCAGCACCTGACTATTTCAATTCGTTGTCGGGTGTATGGATTGACGTTCAAAGTAAGCTATTACAATATACCTCAGGAATGCCTGATGAAGTCGTTATATCTGTTCAGAAAGAATTTAAGAATATATTCGACTCGATCCGTAAATCGATACTCGATTTTCTGAACTACGAGAGGATTATGTCACTTATGGCTGAAATTCCAAACTTCCTTGTCAGTTTTTCAGTCTTCATCATAGCTTTATTCCTATTTATGCTTGAACTTCCCGAATTGAGAAAAATGTTGTTTAGGCACCTAACAACGTCAACGGCAGAAAAAGTGCGGTTTATGATTACACGTCTTAACTCAGCTATATTTGGATTTTTGAAAGCGCAGCTATTAGTCAGCTTAATCATTCTGGCGGTTACATTTGTCGGTCTACTCCTGATTATTCCTAAGTATGCAATTGTCATGTCACTTGTCATTTGGTTTATTGATATCATTCCAATTCTTGGTTCAATCCTTATACTTGCACCCTGGTCGATGTATCTGTTCATTAGTGGAGATGTAGCAACAGCGACACAATTGACTATTTTAGCAGTTATCCTACTAATAATAAGGCGAATTGTGGAACCAAAGGTGATGGGTTCACAAATTGGGTTAGCACCGCTCCCCACACTAATTGCGATGTTCATCGGATTGAAGTTGTTCGGCTTCCTCGGATTTTTTATCGGTCCATTAGTAGTCATATTGTTTACAACAGCACGTGAAGCCGGGTTCATCAAAATGAATTTCAGAATTTAAAAGAGTGAAGAAAAAAACTATATATGGTACGTGTCAGAAATCCTGCTAATACCACTTCTGCGCTGGATGGTCTATTTTAGATAGCGCATTTCGTTACCTGGGATTTGATTGCAACCTATAGTATAATGCGATAAATCGAGTGAATGCATTTAACAACAGTAAACATAGATGGAATGAAACAGAGATTCTGCTAATACCGCTTCGACGCTTTGTGGATGCCTCCCGCGATAAGCCGGAAAGAAGTTCACTTTCAGTCTTATCGCTCCGGCTACCACGAAGTCGCGCCTTCGCTGGATGGTCTCTTTAAGAAAGCACATTTCACTATCTGGGATTAAATCTGCAACCTATAGTGCGCCATTCTTAAATTAAATCAGTATCAAATAGTAATCACATTATAATCTCAGTCCATATATCTCAAAATCACTTTCAATAATGAACACCCCAGCGAAGGCGCGGCAAAGGGGTCTCCGAAGCCGTGAGACTGGATGCGAAGCGCTAATCCTGGCTTACGGCCAGAGGCATCCCCAAAGCGCCAAGCGATCTACAATCCACACTCCGAACCCCAACTCTCCCATTGTGCCCTAAAATAGTTCCTACATTTTACAAAGCGAGCCTATTCTCAATAAAATCGAGAATAGGCTCGCTATTTTTTGTTGCTTATAGATACGCACATAAATTGGTGGTCGCCTTTGTAAAAAGCTAAGGTAAATGTAAGCCTTTTTACGAAACAAAACTCAATTAAGTTAATTACCCATGCATCGTCAATCGTTGACGTTCGCGAAGTGCTTGCGCAGTGATTTCGTCCGCATTTTCCCGTTCTTCTCTATTCCATTTAATGAAAATGCTACCAAGGACACCGACATAAACAATTTCTTGAATTACTTTCATGATAATACCGCCAAGTTGTTGATCAACCAATGATGGCATATTCGTAAATAGCTCAGGACCTGAAATACCTAACCCAGATAACCCCGCTAGCGTACCTGCAGGTACACATAGCGCCATCGCTTTTAACCAAGCTTCTCCGGATTGGTAGGTTTCATAAACAGGTACATCTACGAAAATGATTAGAGAACATGCTGGAGTGATTAATATTGCACTTAATATGATATAACCAATCTTTTTCAAACCATGAAGCTTTGGTTGACCTTCCAATGTATTAATGACTGGCCACCAGAGAAATATAGCTGCAATAAACAGCGTTATCGTAAATATGGAGTGAAGGATAAGGCTCATTTTCACATTATCTAGGATAAGGGGTAAATGATAGAATGAAAACATACCGCTAAAGAACAGTACGCTTAGAATCGGTTTAGTGAAGAATCGGAAAACCTTGTCAATAATCTTGACATCAAAAACCTTTTTCCACATCCAATTTGGAATACCCATAATGATTAATGGAGCAACGATTAGTAACAAAACTGCCATTTGTACCATGTGCATTGAAAATAGGATATGACCCATTAAATCCACTGGTGAACCTTTTAAGACGTAAAGCAGAATCATACCAGTCATGAATAAAAATACCTGACTTTTTTTAACCGGATGCGAGTCTTTAAATCGATGGCGCATTTTCGTCGACATTACTAGATACAAAGCCATACCGAGTATGATAAATAGTAAGAACCATGGACTCCATAATGCCTGGAATCCAAATATGCTTAAAGGCATTTGAGATCGCTCCTTCAATAGTTTCTTTCTCCATTATAAAGCGAATGGCACCGTAACTCAATGTACGAACTATGACAGTTTTTTTAAAATAGTAAAAGCCTGTGGAGAGTAGTATCTTCCACAGGCTTTTACATCTATTAATTACCACCAAACGATTGTTACAAAAGTTAAAACAACAGCGAATGAAAGTAATACTCCCGAATAAATAAACATTTGAGGAACTTCATGTCCTTTTTCGCTCATATGCATGAAGTAATACAACTGTAAACCGACTTGTACTACAGCAAATAACAGAATCGATGGAATAATCAAGAACTTTGAAAATCCAACGACATCAGATTGGTATGCCATAACCATTGAAAAAGACATGATAGTCATGAAAATCATAAGTGAAAACATCATGACCTGATTACGCATGGACTTACGTGCACGTCTCTGGTCTAAGTTAAATTCAGCTGGTGACTTTTTATAAACTTGGATGTCAGACATATTAACCTATCACTCCCATCAAGTAGACTACAGTGAAGATGAATACCCAAACTACGTCAATGAAATGCCAGTACAACGAGAATGTATAGAATTTCGTCGCGTTATACAAGTTCAGTCCGCGCTTAGAATTACGATAGACAAGCAGCGTTATCCATACAAGTCCGAACGCTACGTGGAGACCGTGCGTACCAACAAGTGCATAAAATGCCGAACTGAAAGCACTGTTATCAAATGTGAAACCTAATTTAATGTAATGTACAAACTCATACACCTCAAGCCCTAAGAATCCAAGGCCAAGGAATGCTGTAATGACGAGCCATAGTTGCATTTTCTTAAAATCATAATTTCTCAAATGATACATTGCGTAAACACTCGTCAATGATGATGTTAAAAGAAGCAACGTCATAACAAAGACAAGCGGTAATTCAAAAAGTCCTTGAGATGAAAACTCAAAACCACTTGGACCTTTGTTCTTTAAAGCAAGATAAGTTGCAAAGAGCGTTGCAAACAAAATCGTTTCTCCGCCAAGGAAAAGCCAAAAGCCGACAAATTTATTTTTCGCTTCAAGCGTTGCTCTTTCTGGATGATCTGGCCACGTCTCAGGGGTGAATTTTTTATTCAAATCCATTATTGTTTGCCCCCTTTACGTTTTAAATCTTTTAAGATGTCTTCTTTCTTAACATAGTAACCCATATCGTCTTTTAATGAACGTATTGCCATTGATACGAAAGTGAAGAGCAGACCAAAGATTAAAACCGATAAGCCCCATGACTCTTCAGTGCGGTACATCGCACCAAATCCTGCAATGAACAAACCTAAAGACATCAAAAATGGAATGAATGAACCGTTTGGCATATGAATGTCCTGAACAGGTTCAGACGGTGTAATACCCGTCAAATTACCTTCCAATTTTTCAATATGCACAGTGTCAAGACCACGTACAAGTGGTGTCTGTGCGAAGTTATAGAATGGTGGTGGTGATTCAATCGCCCATTCTAGTGTTCGTCCGTCACCCCATGGATCATTTGCAACACGTACTTTTTTAACCGAAGTGATAACTATATTTATGACTAAGACTATAATCCCGATTGCCATAAATACCGCTCCCACGGTACTAATATAGTTAGATAAGTTCCATCCTTGTCCGTCCATGTATGTAAATACACGACGAGGCATTCCCCAGAAACCTAACCAGTGTTGAATCAAGAATGTCAAATGGAAACCGATAAAGAAGAAAACAAAAGTTACTTTACCTAGCATTTCATTCAACATTGTACCGAACATTTTAGGCCAGTATAGATGTGTACCAGCAAGTATAGCAAAAACAGTACCTCCAACGATTACGTAGTGGAAGTGAGCAACAACAAAGTATGTGTCATGCAATTGGTAATCAAGCGGTGCAGTACCTAACATAACACCTGTAACTCCACCCATAACAAACGTTGGGATGAAACCTAATGCATAAAGCATCGGTGTTGTTATTTTTATACTTCCTCCCCACATGGTGAGTAGCCAGTTAAATATCTTGACTCCGGTAGGTATGGCAATTGCCATTGTCGCTACAGAGAAGATAGCGTTCGCCGTCGGTCCAAGACCAACCGTAAACATATGGTGAGCCCAAACCATGAATCCAAGGAATCCGATAAGGACGGTAGCGAATACCATCGCGGAATAACCAAAGAGACGTTTGCGTGAGAAGATTGAGAAAATCTCTGAGAAAATACCGAAAGCCGGTAAAATTAGTATATATACTTCAGGGTGACCAAAAATCCAGAATATATGCTCCCAAATAATTGTATTTCCACCCATCGTATGATCAAAGAAATTCCCTCCAAACATTCGATCAAACGTAAGAAGGAAAAGTCCTACCGTAAGTGGTGGGAATGCGAACAAGATCATTGCTGATGCAACAAACGTAGTCCATGTGAAAAGTGGCATACGCATGTATGTCATTCCCGGAGCACGCATGTTAATAATTGTGACGAGGAAGTTAATTCCCCCAATTAACGTACCCAGACCTGCAATTTGAAGACCTATTGCATAAAAATCGACACCATGTCCTTCTGATACCATTGCGAGAGACGCATAAGAAGTCCAACCTGCATCGGGAACTTGACCAACGAACCATGAAACGTTTAAGAATATACCACCGAACATGAACAACCAAAAACCTAATGAATTTAGGAATGGGAATGCGACATCTCGTGCCCCGATTTGGAGCGGCATGACGGCGTTCATGAATCCAATTAATATCGGCATGGCCGCAAGGAAAATCATCGTCGTTCCGTGCATCGTAATAAGCTGATTAAATATCCCAGCGCTGACGAGATCGTTGTTTGGCGTTAGAAGTTGCAAACGGATGATCATCGCTTCTATACCGCCGACTACGAAGAAGAATCCTCCACCAAGGAGATAAAGGATACCAATCTTCTTATGGTCGACTGTTGTCAGCCAATCCCACAGCGTTGCGCCAAAACCTCTTTTTTGAGCAACTGAACTCAATTTGTTTACCTCCTCTTCAATTTCACGTTAATAATTACTTTTCTACCGAAAGACCCATAAGGTACTCTGAAATTGCATTTAATTCATCGTCGGAAAGCTGTTCACCGAATGACGGCATCAAGTTTCCAGGCTTGTATTTTTGAGTGTCAGAAATCCATTCAACTAAGCTTTCTTCTGTGTGATCCATAAATCCTGCAACTCGATTACGGTCGCCGAATGATGCTAAGTTGGGGCCTTGCGCTCCACTTTCACCAACCGCGGAAGTTGCGTGGCACATAATACAGCTTTGTTGGAACAGTTCTTCACCTTGAGTTGTTGCTGCAGCGACATCTGTCGTTTCTTCGCCAGTTGCTTGCATCGCTGTAACCCATTTGTCAAACTCGGCTGACGGTAACGTTTTCACTTTGAAATCCATTAATGCATGTGATGGTCCGCAAAGTTCCGCACATTTACCGTAAAATACACCGTCTTTAAGATCTTTCGACTCTTCGTCAAACGTTAAGTAAAACTTATTGACGTTTTCAACGTTCGTGTCGAGCTTACCTCCAATTGCCGGAATCCAGAAGGAGTGCTTAACATCCGCTGCTATCAAGTTGAAATATACTTTTTTTCCAGTTGGTACAACAAGTTCCTGTGCTGTAACGATTCCGAGGCTTGGGTATTCAAACTCCCACCAGTATAGTTTCGCCGTAACATCGACGACAAGGTTTTCAGCATTTCCATCCTCATCTACTGTTTCCATCGCTGTAACATCACTGAATTTATATGTGTAATAAACAGTAGGTACAGCTAGAAGGATTACTAGAAGAACCGGTATGACCGTCCACACAAGTTCCAATGTATGGCTTCCTTCAATGTCCTTAGGTACATGGTCTTCACCTAATTTTGAACGTCTGAAGCGAACAATTGCAACTAAGTAAATAGCCATTACTACGACAATAACGAACAACATAATTGATGATGATAATATCAACAATTTGAATTGATCTTTTCCGACTTGTCCTGCCGGAAGAAGTGTGGATAGCTCTTGTTGGCCACAACCCGCAAGGAATATGGTTAGAGCTGCTAATAGAGAAAAAAGACGCCACTTTTTGAGTCCTTTCATCATCGCTTAATGATACCTCTCTTTCTAAAAATGATTTCTTAATACTTGAGGACGATTGACCTCTTTATGTGAATTCCTGTCTAAAGAAAGAATTCCGGAACACTAGATGAATATCGAGAAAATGATCATTGAAACAAATAGGATTGTCATGTAATTCAATGAATAGATAAACATTCCTGTAGCCCATTTAAGATCATCTTTGGCTTTAAAGCCCTTAAGCGCTAAATAAAGCCATCCGATATTCAACGCGGTAGCAAGAACTAAGAAGCCTATTCCAAGTCCGCTAAGTAGAAATGGGATTGGAAATAAAAACAGTACCCATGCAAGCATCGATTTCTTAGTTCTAGCAAAACCTTTTACAACAGGCAGCATTGGAATATTCGCTGCGCGGTATTCCTCTGTTCTTCGCATCGCCAGTGCATAAAAATGAGGCGGTTGCCATACGAACATGATTAGGAATAATGCCCAAGCACCTGCTCCCAGTGCTGGCTCGACCGCAGCCCATCCGATTAACGGCGGTATGGCTCCTGAAACACTTCCAACAACTGTATTACTAACATACCTGCGTTTCGACCACATCGAATAGAGTACAACATAACTGAAGATACCTGCAAGTCCCCAAAGACCAGCTGCTACAGAAGCGGAAAACAAAAGAACTTCACCTACAACGATGAAAATCAGTGCAAGTGCCAATACAGCCGGTGCCTTAAAGCGTCCGGTAACTGTTGGTCTGGACTTCGTTCTCGTCATAACAGGGTCAATATCGCGATCAATTAAATTATTAAGTGCCGCAGATCCGGCAATAATCAATCCAGAACCGACAAGAGCATAGATTAGCAAATCTATATTATGTAGAAAGTTTTTACCGGTGAATTGAAACGCAAGAAATAGTCCGGTAAAAGTAGTAATCATATTCGAGTTGACGATGCCGATTTTAATAAGCGCAAGGAAGTCTTTATAAAGAGACGCAGTCACTGCTTTTGATTCGGCAGGTGCAGAAATGGTATGACCGTTTGACAAGTTACCCCTCCTTTCATGGTTGTATGTATCAGCCGCTATACTTTACTATATCGAAAATCGAGTTGTAATTCTATACATATACAAAATTTCACCCGAATCCATAGTAAAACCGACACATTCATTAATGAACTCTCTCTATAGTAAATCATTTCTATATACCTTTTGTGAAGTTAAAGCGTCTTATTTATGAACAATTTGTGAAATAGGCAGTTACTCAGCCATTTACAGCTGTTCATCGTTGTCTTTTTAACAATTTTTCGTTATCATCAAAAACGCAGGGAACTTTTTTGCAGCTAGTTATCATTTAAAAAGTAGGTGTCTTTTCTTGAAATATAATAGGTATTTGAAATGGTTTGCAGTCGCCTCAACAGTAGGCATGCTCTTAATCTTACTCGGCGGAGCTCTTGTTTCAAAGACTGATAGTGGAATGGGTTGCGGTAGACATTGGCCTGGATGTAACGGCCAATTAATTCCTGATGAGATTACCGCAGAAGTACTGATTGAATTTTCGCATCGACTCGTCACAGGCTCCGTTGGCATCCTAATTGTCATTTTAGCTGCCTGGTCATGGAAAGCAATTGGGCATATCAGAGAAACAAAGTTTTTAGCAGTTATGGCAGTGTTCTTTCTTATACTACAGGCATTGATCGGTGCGGCTCAAGTATTATGGGGCCAGGGAGACTTCATACTCGCCCTCCACTTTGGGATTTCACTTCTATCTTTTGCAGCAGTTCTTCTATTAACACTACTTATATTTGAAGTAGACAGTAAATTTGATGCCGATAAAATTCAGATTGGAAAATGGTTAAAATGGAACACGATTGGCGTTACAATTTACTCTTACATCGTCGTTTATACTGGAGCACTTGTGCGTCATACTGAATCGGGACTGGCCTGTATTGACTGGCCATTATGCCAAAACGACTCTTTCGCACTTCCTCGTAATATGTATGAGTGGGTTCAGATGGGTCACCGTGCTGCAGCGGCACTCATTTTCGTCTGGCTATTGGTCATCATGATACATGCAATTCGTCATTACAAAAATCAGCGTGTCATCTACTGGGGATGGATTATCGCATTTACCCTTGTAGCAATTCAGGCGACTACGGGCATGACGGTTGTTTTAACCAAGTTGAATCTTTATGTTGCTTTGCTTCATTCATTATTTATCACATTACTGTTTGGATTATTAACTTATATGATTCTCCTTGTATCGAGAAGTAAACTTACAAAGTAAATGTAAATGGGCTGTCCCTTGGGACGGTCCTTTTATATATTTACCCAAAATAGTAGAGAAAATAACAACAGCACATGGAATTATCCCATGTGCTGTTGTTATTTCTATTAATGTTCTAATTCTACGAGCAGGTCTCCAGTCGAAATCGACTCTCCAGCAGTAACATATATGTCTTTAACTACACCGTCAAAAGGTGCTTGAATCGTCGTTTCCATTTTCATAGCTTCTGTGATGAGTAAATGTTCTCCTCTTTTCACTTTCGCTCCTATGGAAGTTGCGACTTTCAGAACTGTACCCGGCATCGTTGCAGCAATATGGGCTTCATTTGAAGTATCTGCTTTTTGTTTACGAACTGTAACGGACTCGACATTCATATCTTCAATGACGACTTCACGCGGTTGACCGTTAAGTTCAAAATAGATTACTCTTGTCGCATCTGGCTGCGGTTCACTAATGGATACAAGTTTAACAATCAGTGTTTTCCCTTTTTCAATCTCCACTTCGATTTCTTCTCCAAGACGCATTCCGTATAAAAATTCAGGTGTATCAATTACTGATAGATCACCGAAAAGCTTATTTGTCACGGAGTATTCTTCGAAAACTTTCGGATACAGTGCAGATGAAAGCACTTCATGACTTGTAACCGGTCGCCCAAGTTTTGCATTTAATTCTTTTTGGAGTTTTTCGAAATCCGCATCTTCTAGTAGCTCTCCAGGACGAACTGTTATAGCTTGGCGTTCTTTTAAAATTATTTTTTGCAATTCTTCAGGGAAGCCGCCATATGGCTGGCCGATATAGCCCTCAAAAAATTCAATTACGGATTCTGGGAAATCAATAGAAGTTCCACGAACCAGAACAGATTTTTCATCCATTTCATTTTGCACCATGAATAACGCCATATCGCCAACGACTTTGGATGACGGCGTCACTTTCACGACATCTCCGAATAGCATGTTTACACGTGAATACATACTCTGAACTTCTTCCCAACGTTCACCAAGGCCTACCGCCTTCGCTTGTTGTTGCAAGTTAGAATACTGACCGCCAGGCATTTCGTGAACGTAGATTTCCGAATGCGGACTCATCATGCCGCTTTCAAAGTGCTGGTAGTACTTCCGAACATCTTCCCAGTAATAAGATAGATTCTCTAGCGAGTTGACGTTTGCACGCACATTGCGTTTACCGCCCTGTAGCGCATAGTGTAACGAGCTCGCTGAAGGTTGTGAAGTTAGACCCGCCATCGCCCCTAAAGCCGTGTCAACGATGTCCACGCCAGCCTCAACCGCTTTCGCATACATATAAATCCCATTACCGCTCGTATCGTGGGAATGTAAGTGAATTGGAATGTCCACTGTCGCCTTCAACTCTGAAACAAGTCGATATGCTGCTTCCGGTTTCAACAGACCCGCCATATCTTTAATAGCTAGAATATGCGCTCCGGCTGATTCAAGTTCTTTTGCCATATCTTTATAATATTGAACGGTATATTTTGCACGCGAATCATCTAGGATGTCGCCTGTATAGCAGATAGCCGCTTCAGCAACTTTACCTGCATCACGCGTAGCGTCAATAGCAACTTCCATTCCTTTAATCCAGTTCAAGCTATCGAATATACGGAATACGTCTATTCCAGCATCCGCCGATTTCTTAACGAATTCCCGGATAACATTATCAGGATAATTCGTGTAACCAACTGCATTTGCACCACGGAACAACATTTGGAGAAGGACATTTGGAATTTGTTCACGTATTTTCAGAAGCCTGTCCCACGGATCTTCTTTCAAGAATCTGTAAGCGACGTCAAATGTCGCACCGCCCCACATTTCATATGAGAATAGATCGGGCATGAGTCTTGCCGATTCAGATGCAATTGACGTCATGTCAGAAGTCCTCACACGCGTTGCCAACAGCGACTGGTGAGCATCGCGGAATGTTGTATCTGTTAAAAGAACATCATCTTGTTCTTTTATCCACTTGATAAGCCCTTCTGCACCACGTTCATCTAAAATCTGTTTTGTACCTGACGGTGGTGGTGTGAGAAGGTCCACTATCGGTTTTCTTACTGGATGGAACACTGGCTTCGATTGTTTACCGATTCCTGGGAATCCGTTGACAGTAACATTCCCAATATAATTCAACATTTTCGTTCCGCGGTCTTTACGGTTAGGGAATAGGAATAATTCCGGTGTCGTATCAATAAAACTAGTATTGTAGTTTCCTGTTAGGAAGTTTTTATGTTTTACAACATTTTCGAGGAATGGGATATTTGTCTTGATGCCCCGAATCCTGAACTCTTGTAAGTTACGGCTCATTTTAGATGCAGCCTCACGGAACGTCATGCCCCATGTTGAAACTTTGACCAGTAATGAATCATAATACGGTGTTATAACAGCACCTTGGAATCCGTTACCTGCGTCAAGTCGTACACCAAAGCCTCCACCCGAACGGTAAACCGATAATTTTCCTGTGTCAGGCATAAAATCGTTCAATGGATCTTCTGTTGTAACACGGGATTGAATCGCATATCCAAATAGCGGTATGTTTTCTTGCGTCGGAATACTTCCTTCGCCTTCATGAATGTTTTTTCCATCTGCAATACGAATTTGTGCATGAACGATGTCAATGCCCGTCACCATTTCTGTAATCGTATGCTCAACCTGAATTCGCGGATTGACTTCGATGAAATAATATTGACCGTTTGAAACAAGGAATTCCACTGTACCCGCATTTTTATAATTAACATTTTTCATCAATTTTACTGCCGCATCACAAATCTGTTCCCTCAACCCATCTTCCAATGAAATGGAAGGTGCAATTTCAACAACTTTCTGGTGGCGGCGCTGAATTGAGCAATCTCTTTCGTATAGGTGAATAACATTGCCATATGTATCCCCAAGAATTTGGACTTCGATATGTTTTGGTAAATCGATGTATTTCTCCACATATACTTCATCAGATCCGAATGCAGACTTTGCTTCTGACCGCGCGCGTTCAAAAGCCTCGTTGACTTCATCCGCTGAATTTACAATTCGCATGCCGCGTCCGCCGCCACCAAGCGATGCCTTGATAATGATTGGATAGCCGTTTGTCTCTCCAAATCTTCCGACTTCTTCGACCGTAGAAACAGGACCATCACTACCTGGAATAACAGGGATGCCTGCATTGATAGCTTGAGTCCTCGCCTTAACTTTATCTCCGAACATGTCCAATTGCTTTGAACTTGGACCTATGAAGATGATTCCTTCTTCCTCGAGACGTCTTGCAAAATCGGTATTTTCAGCTAGGAATCCATAACCGGGATGGATGGCATTTGCGCCGGAGTCTTTCGCTATTGCGATGATCCCTTCGATGTCAAGATAAGCATCGATTGGTTTCTTTCCTTCTCCAACAATATAAGACTCATCCGCCTTATAACGATGAAATGATCCACTATCTTCAGTGGAATAAATACCTACTGTCGGAATATTCAATTCAGTACAAGCACGAAAAATTCGGATAGCAATTTCTCCACGATTCGCTACGAGGATTTTGTTAATCTGTTCCATCACTAGGCACTTCCTTTTCTCATTGTTTTTTCATATTTCACGAACATAGAAACATTCGTCAATATTCCTAAAGATAAAGATAACAGAATTATTGAAGTTCCGCCATAACTTATAAATGGCAAGGTTACGCCTGTAAGCGGTACCAACCCCGTCAGACCACCCAAATTAACGAATGTTTGAATTCCTATCATACTTCCTATTCCAGCTGCTAGCATACGCGCATGTGGATCTTTGGCTTTAAGTGCGATTGATAACGCCCTCAAAACGATAAAACCAAGACCCCCAATAACAATAATAGCACCCAACAAGCCTAATTCCTCTGAAATAACCGCCATGATGACATCTGTCTGCGGTTCCGGCAAATAACCCATTTTTTGAATTGAGTTACCAAGGCCTCTTCCAGAAATGCCTCCAGAGCCAATTGCAATATAACCGTTCGCAATTTGGTAGCCCGATCCCTGAATATAATCAAACGGATTGAGGAATGACAGAATCCTTCCTTTCCTTCCGTCGGTCATAATTGATTCCCATTGAAAATATAGAATTAGGGCTGCAAAAATTAGACCGACCGAAATGAGTCCGCTAATTTTTAAGAAGGTGCGTTTTTTAATACCACTTGCCGCAAGTACAGAAAGTGCAGTGATAATAATAATAAACGAACCTCCTATGTCCGTCTCAAGCATGATGGAACCGACCGCTAAAACGAGGATACCTACGGGAGGCCAAATTGATTGATTAATGTTGTCGATTGTACCAGATTCATACTTTTTTGCAAATACGCCAGAAAAGTAAACTATTAAAACAAGTTTTGCTACTTCGGATGGTTGCAGATTGCCAAATGGCGTTTTAATCCAACTGGTAGCCCCGACATGTTCACCCGAGCCCACGAAATGGACCATGAATAAAAGAGTTAACATACTGATTACTGCAAAAATCATTAACTTTTTCCGTTTGTAATTCTTATATGGAAAAAAAGCCGCCAGAAAGAAAGCAGGAATCGCGAGGCCTAGGTTTAATAATTGCTTTTGATAAAAATAGTCAGCCGGATAGTCATATCTATCCACAGCCGTTACCATACTTGAACTATAAATCATAACTAGTCCAAAAAGACAGAGCAGCAAATAGACAAAGAACAAGGGGAAATCAAAATAACGAATTAGTTTTTTTACATATATTTTCATAGGGTTACCTCTTTTTCATTAAACAAAAAACTCAAACCTTTATGTCAGTTTGAGTTTTCGGCTTATTTTCTCGTATATATTTCGTGTAAGACTGTCATTTCTTTTTCAAGTAAAGAAAGAATTTCGTTACCTTTAGATCGTTCAATCAAACCGAGCTTGACGGCAAATTCAATTTCCCGTGATAGTCCATACATTTGAGTATCCAGCACTTCTTCATATAGCGGACACTGAGGCATCGTCAAATGGTCCATTTGTACTTTTATTAGTTGACCTATCTTATCAGCATCAGCCTGAAGTTGCTTCATCGCCTTTTCCTGATACGTTTCCTGCAATTCTATATCCATGAGGACGCCCCCATCAAACTTTTATTTCTTAATGGTTATTATGAATAAATTGTATCTTCCGATTGGGGAAAAAGCAAGTGATTTCCCTTTGGCTCTATGCATCCGATTGGAAAAGCTTTTCCTTGTGGCAACGAAGCGTTATACTGATATGAAATGATTTTTTTATTATTTAGGGGGATATTCTTTTGGAAAAAATAATTCCGATTAAAGGAAATGTACGTTATGGCATCACACTGGACCCAACTGTATGGATTTTCGATGATCGTCGTGTGGATTTAAAAACATACTTTACCGAAAATCGCGTTGAAAAAGATGAACTAGAAGAATATAAAAGAGCTATGGGAAAACATTGGTCCCGCGAAATAATGGAGGGTGCAACTGTACCACCAACGTTAGAAACGGAGAAAAAGTTTGAAAAAAGAAAGGTTGTGACTGGTACCTATGGTATTCAATTAAGTCACTTCTTGAAAATTGCAGAGCCTGCTACTAACGCCGTGACATTTTCTTTTGAAACGTCTGACGGCGATAGCCATACTTTCCCGCTTGAAAGAGCAGAAGAGATTATTTTTAAATTTAGTGATGAAGGAAAACCACTTCTTGATGGCGGTCCAGTTCATGTCATTTTCAAAGACGGATCGAACAACGACAATCCGATTCGCAACGTCATAGCAATCCAAGTCGATTGAAGGAGGATTTCCAATGCGCGTAAAATGTGTCATTTGCGACAATATCGGACAACTTCCGGATGATTTACCACTGGCAAAAACACTTCGTAACCGTCCAATTCACACGTATATGTGTGAGGAATGCAATGTCCGGATTGCAGAAAAAACCATTGCACGTATTGCAACAGGGAACTTCATATTTCACCGTAGTTCACTAGCCATCGAAAAAAAGTTTTAAAAAAAGAAGACTCCCATCAAACGATGGGGTCTTCTTTTTCGTCTTTGTATTCATTCATTCTACGGACTCTGTAAATTATTAAAATGAGAGCCGCAACGATAAGCCCTTCCACAATCGGAAGGAAAAACCCAAGAAAAGTTAATATTAGACAGCCGATAAACAGGAATACATAGATGACTAAAGTCTGTAATGGCTTAAGCTTTCTAGCAAATCCCAGTTTATAAACAATTGCCGACATGAGGAAGACGAGGGCAAAAAGCACATAACCGGCTATCGTAAAGGAAGGCATCACTTCGTAAATGAAGCGTGCGATGCCTGACATCCGTCCGAATACCTCTGCATCCCCAACACTAGCACTCATTCAACACAGTCCCTTCTTAAAAGCTATTCTACCGGCCAAGTCAACGAGAAGGCATATTACCATACCTACCGCTAACAAGACGCTTAGATGAACCGCCTGGCCTTCTATTTGTCCAAATTTGAGCAGAGGAAGACATGTATCGTTTCCCCTGCTCTAATTTTAATGAAATGAAGTTAAAAAATTATTTCTTTTTCTGTACGCGTTCACGTTCGTTTTTATCAAGAATTTTCTTGCGAAGTCTGATTGATACTGGCGTTACTTCGCAATACTCGTCATCATCCAAATATTGCAACGCTTCTTCAAGCGACATAATACGCGGCTTTTTAGTTGTAACCGTCTGATCCTTCGATGCTGAACGAACATTCGTTGCTTGTTTAGCTTTCGTTAAGTTGATAGTCAAATCGCTTTCGCGCGTATTTTCACCAACTACCATTCCAGCGTAAATCTCAGTTCCAGCACCAACGAACATAATACCGCGATCTTCAAGCTGCATTATGCTGTAAGGCGTAGCCGTTCCGTTCTCCATCGAAACAAGAACACCGTTTCTGCGACCGCCAACTTTACCTTTAGCCATCGGCTGGTAAGAATCAAACGTATGGTTCATAATTCCGTAACCTCTTGTTAATGTAAGGAAATCAGTTGAATAACCGATTAATCCACGAGCAGGTACATTGAATATTAGACGAACTTGTCCGTTACCATTGTTAATCATATCAAGCATTTCGCCTTTACGTTCACCGATTGACTCGATAATAGAGCCTGTATGCTCTTCAGGAATATCAATTTGTAAACGTTCGATAGGCTCACAACGAATGCCATCTATTTCTCTTACGATTACTGTTGGTTTCGAAACTTGTAATTCAAATCCTTCACGACGCATGTTTTCAATCAGAATCGACAGGTGAAGCTCACCACGTCCTGAAACAGTCCATGCATCAGGTGAATCAGTTGGATCTACGCGAAGAGAAACGTCTGTTTGCAATTGAGATTGAAGGCGTTCGTCGATTTTTCTTGACGTTACCCACTTACCTTCTTTACCTGCAAACGGGCTATTGTTTACAAGGAATGTCATTTGTAGCGTTGGTTCGTCAATGAACAACTCCGGAAGTGCTTCTAGATGATCTGCCGGACAAATTGTTTCACCGACGTCAATGTTTTCCATACCAGATACCGCAACGAGATCACCAGAGAAAGCCTCTTGGATATCAACGCGTTTCAAACCAAGGAAACCTGACAATTTCGTAACACGGTAGTTTTTCACAGTACCATCACGTTTCATAACAGCAACCGACTGTCCAACTTGCATCGTTCCGCGGAAAACCCGTCCGATACCGATGCGGCCTACGTAATCGCTGTAGTCAAGAAGCGACACTTGGAACTGCAAAGGCTCGTCCCGGTTATCAACCGGTGCAGGAATATGTTCTAAGATCGCGTCATAAAGGACACGTAGTGTTTCTTCTTGTGTTGAAACATCTGGTGATAAGCTTGCAGTACCGTTGAATCCTGATGCATAGATAACAGGGAATTCAAGTTGTTCGTCATTCGCATCAAGTTCAATGAATAACTCAAGAACTTCATCCACGACTTCTTCTGGACGAGCAAACTCGCGATCAATCTTGTTAACAACAACAATTGGTTTTAAGTTTTGCTCAAGCGCTTTTTTCAATACGAAACGAGTTTGTGGCATACAACCTTCGTATGAATCGACAACCAGAATTACACCATCTACCATTTTCAAGATACGTTCAACTTCTCCACCGAAGTCAGCGTGACCTGGTGTATCAAGAATATTAATTTTTGTATCTTTATATTCAATTGCCGTATTCTTTGCGAGAATCGTAATTCCGCGTTCACGTTCAATTTCATTTGAGTCCATTGCACGGTCATCGACTTGTTCGTTCGAACGGAAGATGCCCGATTGCTTTAAAAGTTGATCGACAAGCGTCGTTTTTCCGTGGTCGACGTGTGCGATAATAGCTATGTTACGTAAATCATTGCGTAGTTTAGTCATGATTTCACTCCATTATTCTTTTTTCATCTGATTAACTGTGTTATTATAGCACATGTATTGATAATTCTAAAACATTTAATTACAGATGGGGGTATTTTTTTTGAAAAACATTAAATGGATTTTCGTTTTTTACTCCGCTGCCGCTATAGCTTCAATGTGTGCAATCGGTGTTGCAGTTGGCATGGGCAGTTTTCCCATCGCCATTATCGCTATACTGGCACTCATTCTTGTAATGGGCAATGGATTCAAGACGAAAAAAAGATATAGAGAACAAGGTATACTTTAGAATAGGGTTAATCCATAGGGTCGTTTCAAGTTATTCGGTATATCCGGTACTTGACGACCCCTTTTTTTATTGCTTTAGACGGATATATTTAGTCAATATATCTTGATGTAAGCCCGGCCTTGCAACGATAAATGTATCTTGGCCGAGTAGATGGGGGGTTTCCCCTTTCATGTTTGTTGCAACAGCACCGACCTCCTGAGCAATAACAATTCCCCCCGCTATATCCCATGGGGAAAGTCTCATCGACATATACGAATCCAGTCTGCCCGAAGAGACATACGCCAACTCCATTGCAGCAGATCCATAAGACCTTGTCCCTCTACACTTCTGAATAAGCTCTATGATTTGTTCGTTTTCAACAAAGCGATTTGGAGCCACCCAACTAGCATTAATACCAATAACTGCTTCGCTAAGCGGTGTAATCTCCAATTGGGGCAGACGCTCATCATTGAAGTAAGCTCCTTCATCTTTCGCCGCATGATAGAAATCATCACCCATCACATCATAAATATAACCTAACATTCCGACACCTTCAGCAAATATTCCTAGCGAAATGGCAAAATTTCGTTTTTGATGAATGAAATTCATTGTTCCATCAATTGGATCAAGCATCCAGACAACCCCGTCAAGTGTGTGAACGTCATCTCCGAATCCCTCTTCACCCATAATTCTATGACTTGGAAAATCCTTTTTTATCCGACTTATGAAAAACTGTTCAATTTCCTTATCTATATTTGTCACAAGATCATTGGCATCCAACTTGGAATTGATGTCAATTTGATTGAAAAAAGAAACACGTATTTTATGTCCTGCCTCTTTAATCAAGGATTTTGCGTAACGATCAATACTTCCCCATTGCATGAAGCCACCTCTTCCCCTTCAACCATCTATATCATACTATAACGAAAAAAGCATCCCATTACACTATCCCTGTTTTGAAAGGAAGTGTAGGGATGCATTTTTCAGCGAGCACTCGTTCTTATGAAAATCCATTCAGAATCTCCAATTCACGATGAATCTCCATTAACCTATGTTTACTCTTCATGTTTTGTGTTGCATCTTTTTCCTCTATTGCATCGAAAAGCGTCGCAAGTTCATAATCAAGTTCTAAGTTCAGCAGCTTAACATATTCTTTCTCAACATCGGCTTTCCGAATTACATGGACGACCTGTTTCATAGTTGACACCCCTTTTTCAGTATATAGTCCTAATTTTCTGTTAGTTATTATTAAAATATGCCATGGCTTAGGGTTGCTCTAGTTATAAGCCTTGTTATTTAAGATTGTTCCCCGTTTTCTGCTATGATAAACGTGTAAATGTTATTGGGGGTAATGAAAATGCTAAATTATTTTTGGGAAAAAGATGATTTTGATGTATTTTCCACTGAAGGACTTGAAAATCGGATGGAAGCACTTCAAAATCGGATTCAACCTAAGTTCCATATGCTTGGCACACACTTTGCGGATCGTCTTTCTGCACACGGTACAGATGAATTTTTTCCACATGTCGCAAAACATGCAAGACGAACAGTCAATCCTCCTAAAGACAGCTGGGTAGCATTCGCACCTGCAAAACGAGGATATAAAGCTTTGCCTCACTTCCAGATTGGCTTATGGGGAACACATTTATTCATTATTCTTGCAGTTATTTATGAAAATCCTGATAAGAAGGGAATTTCTGAACGACTTGAAAGGAAATTGAACGTTTTAACTTCCCTTCCAGCATCCTATATTGTATCCGGCGATCATATGAAACCTGATGCTTTTAATATCTCAGAAATGGATAAATTTGAATTAGTACAGCTTTTAGAACGACTAGAAACCGTTAAAAAAGCCGAATTTCTTGTTGGACGTCATTTATCACGTGAAGATGCCATTAAACTGTCCACTGAAGAATTCATAGAATTTGCGGAAGAAACTTTTGATTGTCTACTCCCGGTGTATGATGTTGTCATTAATAGAAAGTAAAAGGAATGCTCCCGCTTAACGCGTGGGCATTCCTTTTATTATTTCTTCCTTTTTTGCAGCTTTTGCAGCCTGAATTACACGGTAACTGTTGTAACCGCTCGCTTCCTCGAATTCTTTAAACAATGTCTTTTCTTCTGACATGGAAGGCACAACTTTTTTAAATCCGCGATATGCTTCAAGCATCTTTTCTCCAACAATACCTGATTCATATGCTTCTTCAATTGCCTCATAAAAACTGGCGACTGCGATTATTTCAACAGTGGACCAGTCCTCCCTGATTGGATAATTATAATCCATGTGTAACATCCCCTTTATTAACTTTAGTTCCAACTGGCGCGGATTGTCTTTGCTTGCTTGACCATACGTTCAAATAATTCAGCAACGGAAGGCACATCATTAATAAGTCCCGCAACTTGACCCGCCCATCCAAAGCCATTGTCAGAATCTCCGTCGTGGATGAAACGCCGGTTTGCTTCTCCGCTAATATAATCTTTCAATGCTTCATAATCAGTATTTTGTGCTTCCATTTCGAGTATTCTACCCGTCCAACTACCTGTTAATGCACGTGCAGGGGATCCAATTGTCCGCTTGATGACAGTTGTCCCCGTTTCTTTACTGGCCAAGAGAAGGTCAATGTACGCTTGTGAAGCATGAACGCACTCTTTCGTTGCGATAAACCTCGTACCCATCTCTATCCCTTCAGCGCCAAGTGCATGAGCAGCCATCCACCCACGTCCATCTCCGATTCCACCCGAGGCAATAACAGGAATTGAGACCGCATCGACAACTTGCGGGACGAGAACCATTGTACCGATGTCATCGCGACCAAGATGTCCCCCACCTTCCTGCCCAACAACCATAACAGCATCGGCTCCAAGTGATTCCGCCTTCTGTGCCTGTCTCTTAGCGGCAACGAGAACTAGCTTTTTGACATTTGTGTTTTCAAGTTGCGCAAAAAATGGTGCTGGGTTTCCTCCTGTCACCGACATGACTTGAACGCCTTCTTCGAGCGCTGCCTCCACCATATGTGCGAAAGGTCGTCCATGCTGTCCAATTGCAAAGTTTACACCGAATGGCTTATTCGTCATCCCTTTCACTTTCTGTATCTCTGCTCTGAGTTCATCGGCCGAGTCCAAACTCATAGCCGTTATCTGCCCGAGTCCCCCAGCTTCCGAAACGGCGGCAGCAAGCTCCGCGTATGCTAAGTATGCCAAGCCACCTTGAACGATGGGATACTGTACTTCAAGCAGATCCGTTATTCTAGTTTTCCATTCCATTTGTTTATCCCCCTCATTATCTCTACTATACAATATTCTTCATTAGCACCTACCAAACCTTTACCGAAGACTCTTATTGCTCGGGGACCTTGATTGTTCCAGGATCTACGAACTCATATCCCTTTTCTCTTAAACCTAGGACGATTTTCTCCAGTGCTCCAGCAGTCCATTCACGATCATGCATGAGAAGATTCGCACCATCACGTAGTAAGTCAGTGTTCACCATTATATCCGCCAATGCATCCACATCCGTATACTTTTTCTCCCAATCATAGCCAAATGACCAATTCATCAAAAGCATTTCATCTTTTAGCGCTAGCGCTCTACTATAGTCCGTATTACTGCCAAACGGAGCCCTGAAAAACACTGGACGCTCACCAATAATTCCCTCTACTGTATCACTCACTGTAAGGATTTCTTCAGTTTGTTGTTCTTCTGAAAGTTGTTTTAAATCAGCGTGCGTCTTCGTATGATTGCCGATCATAAATCCTAAATCATGAATTTCTTTCAATACAAGTTTTTCTTCATCCGTATCAATAAAATGACCGTTTACAAAAAAGATTGCTGGCGCATCAAGACTTTTTAGCGTCTTAGCCATATCTAATGCCCATTTATCAGGTGCATCGTCAATTGTCAGTAAAACAACCTTGTTGTTTGCACTTCCAATCGGTTCAATCGCATATGTTGCGGGATTCACTTCATACAATGGTTCAGTAACTTCTTCTTCTATTTCTTCGAAATCTTCAACAGTACTTTTGTCAATGATTTCAACGTCAGGTTCAGATGATTTCTCGTCTCTATTTTCAGGTTTGGCGTCTACATCTCTGTCGGAACATGCTGATAATACCAATAACAATGCGCTCAATATGTATATTATTTGTTTTTTCAAGTTAGTCCCCGCCCTTTCAATTCCTTAAATAATAACATAATTAAAGTTTTATAAGAAAAGGATACCAGTTTACTAGTTTTATTCACAATATATCAAACTAAAAAACCGTCTAGGAGGACAACTTTCTGCCTCTTAGACGGTTTAATCTCTAACTATAGTTTTTATTTTGTAATCATATGAATTGGTTTACCTAAAGCAACTTCCGCTGCTTCCATTGAGATTTCACTCAACGTCGGATGGGCATGAATTGTCATAGCCACATCTTCAAGTGTCATTCCCGCTTCAATTGCAAGTGCAAGTTCAGCAATCATGTCTGATGCACTTGCACCTACTATTTGAGCCCCAAGTAGTAGTCCGTCTTCTTTACGTGATACAAGCTTAACGAAACCTTCTGAAGCATCAAGTGCTAGTGCACGTCCATTAGCTGCAAATGGGAATTTCCCTACTACCGTTTCATAACCTTCTTCTTTTGCCTGTTGCTCGGTAAAGCCAACAGATGCAAGTTCAGGATCAGTGAAACAAACAGCAGGAATCGCCAAGTAGTCAACTTCAGACTTCTCGCCTGAAATCGCTTCTGCAGCAATTTTCGCTTCATAAGAAGCTTTATGTGCAAGTTGAAGTCCAGGAACGATATCACCGATTGCGTAGATATTTGGAATGCTTGTTCTGCATTGTTTATCGACTTCGATGAGACCGCGCTCAAGGAACTTAACGCCAATCTCTTCTAATCCAATTTCATCCGTATTCGGACGACGGCCTACAGTAACAAGTACGTAATCAGCTTCGACTTTTTTCTCTTCTCCGCCTACTTCGTATGTAACTGTAACGCCAGTAGCTGTTTCTTCAACGCCTTTTGCAGACGCTTTAACAACAACTTCAACGCCTTTTTTCTTCAAGCCTTTTTTAACGATCTGTGTCATTTGTTTTTCAAAGCCCGCAAGAATGTCATTAGCGCCTTCAATGATCGTTACTTTTGATCCAAGATTTGCATATGCAGATCCTAGCTCAGTACCGATATATCCACCACCGATAACTACAAGTTTACCCGGTAATTCTTTAAGATTCAAAGCACCTGTAGAATTAATAACGCGTTCTGTAAATTTAAACGTTGGAATTTCAATCGGACGTGAACCCGTTGCAACGATTGCATTTTTGAATTTATATGTTTGCGCTGAAGTTTCGTCCATTACACGTACCGTGTTGCTATCGACGAAATAGGCTTCACCTTGAACATATTCAATCTTGTTGCCTTTAAGAAGTCCTGCGACTCCACCAGTCAACTTGTTTACAACGCTATCTTTGAACGCTTGCGCTTTAGTGAAATCTAGTTTCACTTCCGTCGCTGTAATGCCCATTGAATCAGAATCTTGAGCATTTGCATAACGATGTCCAACAGCAATAAGTGCTTTGGAAGGAATACATCCCACGTTCAAGCACACACCACCAAGATCACCTTTTTCAACTACGATTACTTTTTGGCCCAATTGTGCCGCGCGAATCGCCGCAACATATCCTCCTGGTCCAGAACCTACGACGAGCGTGTCTACTTCGATTGGAAAGTCTCCTACTACCATTGTTTACGCCTCCATTAATAAAAGTTCCGGATTTGCGAGCAGCTTCTTAAGGTGATTCAACGCATTTTGTGCAGTTGCGCCGTCGATCATCCGGTGATCGAATACCAATGATAATGCTAACATAGGTGCCGCTACAATTTCACCATTTTTAACAATAGGTTTTTCTGCAATACGACCAATTCCGAGAATTGCAACTTCTGGATGATTAATAATCGGTGTAAACCATTGGCCCCCTGCGGAACCGATATTCGTAATCGAACAAGACGCACCCTTCATTTCTGCCGGGGATAGTTTACCGTCACGTGCTTTTACTGCGAGACTGTTGATTTCATCTGAAATTGCAAAGATCGATTTACGGTCTGCATGCTTAATGACAGGAACTAGAAGTCCACGATCAGTGTCAGCAGCAATACCTATGTTGTAATAATGCTTCTGAACAATTTCTTGAGTAGCATCATCAAGTGAGCTATTGAAGACCGGGAATTCGCGTAATGTTGAAACAAGTGCTTTCACGACATATGGCAAATAAGTAAGTTTAATATCTTTTTCAGCTGCAATGTCTTTGAACTTACGACGGTGTGCTACGAGTTCTGTAACATCCACTTCGTCAAGCAATGTTACATGCGGAGCTGTTTGTTTTGAATTGACCATTGCTTTTGCAATTGCTTTTCGGATGCCAGACATCTTTTCGCGTGTTTCAGGGAAATCTCCTTCTAAGTAAACTGGAGATTTGACTGTTTTTTCTTGTTCAACGCTTTCAGTTTGTCCTTTTGTTTGTGGCGCATCTGCAGGTGGAGCCTCTTGAATTTGACCGCCATTTTGGAATGACTCGATATCTTCTTTCAAAACACGGCCATTTTTGCCTGAACCAGCAACTTGTTGAATTTCTACACCTTGCTCACGCGCAAATTTACGTACAGAAGGCATCGCAATAATACGGCGATTCGGATCGACGTCTGTTTTTGTTTGTGAACTTGCAGAAGCCGTAGTTGTTACCGATTCTTCTTTCGGTGCTTCTTCTTTTTCAATCTTCTGACCCGCTTCAGCTGTTGCTTGAACTTGTGCTTCAGTTACAGCATTGTCGTCATCTTCAGTTTTCGCACTTTCATAACCAGGTGCGTCGAAACGGATCAAAACATCTCCAACAATTGCTACAGTACCTTCAGAGACAACAACCTCTTCAACTGTACCCGTAACCGGTGACGGAATTTCCACTACTGCTTTATCGTTTTGAATTTCGAGTAGAATGTCATCTTCATTGATTTTGTCGCCTTTATTAACAAACCACTTTACAACTTCACCTTCATGGATACCTTCACCGATATCTGGTAAACGGAATTCAAATGCCACAAGATTCACCCTTTCTAATTAAGAATTTTACTATTCTAGACACTTAGTTTAGATATTCAACATTCAAATTATCTAACTTAGAACGTCAATACTTTTTTAGCTGTTTCAATAATATCCTTCGCATTTGGAAGCCACGCATTTTCACCTTGAGCAAAAGGATAGACAGTATCAGGCGCAGTTACGCGCAATACAGGTGCTTCAAGACTCAGAATTGCACGCTCTGTAATTTCAGCTACTATATTCGCCGCAATTCCAGCTTGTTTTTGTGCTTCTTGAACAACAATTGCACGGTTTGTTTTCTCAACAGATGCAATTATAGTTTCGATATCCATCGGTTGAATTGTACGCAGGTCAATAACCTCAACAGAATAGCCTTCTTTTTCAAGTTCTTCAGCGGCTTTTAAACTTTCGTGAACCATCGCACCGTAAGTAATAACTGAAAGATCTTTACCTTCGCGTTTCACATCGGCTTTCCCAAGTGGGATTGTGTACTCTTCTTCAGGAACTTCCTGTCTGAATGACCGATACAGCTTCATGTGCTCAAGGAAGATAACCGGATTCTCATCGCGAATCGCAGAAATCAAAAGCCCTTTTGCATCATAAGGAGTTGAAGGGATAACAACTTTCAAACCTGGCTGTGATGCTACGATTCCTTCCAGACTGTCAGCGTGCATTTCAGGCGTTGCAACACCGCCGCCAAATGGAGAGCGAATTGTTACAGGTGCATTATATCGTCCCGCACTTCTGAAACTCATACGTGCAAGCTGACCACTAACTGAGTCAATTACTTCAAATAGGAATCCGAAGAACTGGATTTCCATAACTGGACGGAAACCTGTGAACGCAAGTCCAATTGCAAGTCCGCCAATACCGGATTCTGCAAGCGGTGTATCAAATACACGTTCTTCCCCAAATTCTTTTTGCAAACCTTCAGTTGCACGGAAGACTCCTCCGTTATTTCCAACGTCTTCACCGAAGACGAGGACGTTTTCATCATTTTTCAGCTCCGTACGTAGAGCATCAGTTATTGCTTGAATCATCGTCATTTGTGCCATCGGTTACTTCGACTCCTTCTCTGTGTAAATATCTAGCTGCTCTTGCAAGTTGTAAGGTAATTCACCTTTGTACATGATATTAATGAAATCACTAACTTTTTGTTTAGGAGCTGCATCAGCTTCTTTTATCGCTTCTTTAATTTCTTCTTTTGCACGTTCAATAACTTCATTCTCTTTTTCTTCATTCCAAACCCCTTTAGCTTCAAGGTATGTACGGAAACGAATTAGAGGATCGCGTTTTTCCCATTCACTGTCCGTTTCAGATGTACGGTAACGTGTTGGGTCATCTCCTGCCATTGTATGCGGTCCGTAGCGGTAGCATAGTGCCTCGATAAGCGTTGGTCCATCTCCGTTGATTGCACGTTCTCGTGCGTCACGTGTAACCGCATACACCGCAAGTGGGTCCATACCGTCAACTAGAATACTCGGAATACCAGCTGCAATACCTTTTTGTGCAAGTGTTTTTGCTGCCGTTTGTGCAGAACGTGGAGTCGATATTGCGAATTGGTTATTCTGAATAATAAAGATTGCTGGTGAGCGGTACGCTCCTGCAAAGTTTATTCCCTCATAGAAATCACCTTGAGATGTTCCCCCGTCTCCTGTATACGTCACGGCAACTGCTTTTGTGCCACGTTTTTGGAAACCAAGTGCAATACCAGCTGCCTGAATATATTGCGCACCGATAATGATTTGCGGTGGGAATACATTCACACCTTCTGGAATATTGCCCCCTTGGAAATGTCCTCTTGACCAAAGAAATGCCATCGATAATGGTAATCCGTGGAATAACATTTGCGGAACATCACGGTATCCAGGAAGGATGAAATCCTCTTGTTCTAATGCAAACTGCGAAGCAAGTTGTGAAGCTTCCTGACCTGCAGTTGGTGCGTAGAATCCTAGACGACCTTGTCGGTTCAACGAAATTGAGCGTTGATCCAAAATACGTGTATATACCATACGTGTCATCAATTCGATAAGTTTTTCATCTGATAACTTTGGATCTGCTTCCTTATTAACAATTTCGCCTTCTTCGTTCAAAATCTGGAACATTTCAAACTTTTCTTCAATCGCGTGAAGTGTCTCCACCGGATCGAACTGCTTGCTTTTGTTTGCAGCCATTTCGGCAACTCTCCTTTATAACTGTATTATGAAACATTGGTTTAATAATTGGTACAATCTATTTCTAATTAAGTATAACTAAACAAAACTAAATGGTCAAACATAGTATTCTCAAGCCTAAATGAACTTTAAAATTAACCGAATTGACTGTTACTTAGAATCTGTATTAGCACAATAATACAACTGTATTATAATAGATTTCCAGTTTATATGATTCTATTGTCGTAGAATAAAAAAGGACTAGGACTCTAAGCAACAATCCCCATCCCTTTGCTATTTATAATTATTTTCATTTCTCTAATTCGACAAAAATCTCATCTTTTAGCTGATTCATTTTTCCAGTTGCGTCATTGAAAGATGTCACTGCGGACTTGACCATGTCATTTTGAGAATTCACTTCACCTACTTTATCCCTAAGCTCCGTCATCTCTATTTCTTCAGTAATAAGCATTCCATACAATTCTTGTTGTAACGTTAAAAGTTCTTTGTATTGAGATATAAAATCCGTATGCAATTCATACCTTTCACTGATAGCATTCTTCAGTTCTTCAATACCTTTTTTGTTAGTTTCATCTGCTTCTTTGATAGCTTTATCAAGACCGTCTATAGAACCTTCTGCCTTATTAATGGATTTTTCTTCTCTTTCTATATGAGCGACACGGAGATCAAGTGAACTTTCAAGTTCAGTGACGTTCTTCTTGAGCACTTCTTTTTGTTCCTGAGTCAGCTCCATTGTTTCATTAAATAACTTTTGTTCTGTTTTTTCAAGCTCTGTCAATTCAGCTTGCCCATCTCGGTACTCTTTTTCAGCACTATTCATTTCTGCTAAAGCATCAGCCACTATCTTTTCGACCGACGTTCCGAAACTGCACCCCGAAAGTAACAATACGAGTGACAGTACGACTATCATTATATTTTTCCTCAAAATTAATCCCCCTCCAATTCCTTATAAACTATAGCGTTTTGGATTCTTGAATTCAAGTTTGCGTTTAAATTCTTTCACCCCATTTAACAATCGCTTATACTAATCAATATAGATAACTGAAAGGATGTTTGTACATTGATTTTAATGAAAGATATTGTTCGAGAAGGGCACCCCACTTTACGTAAACATGCCGAAGAAATGAAATTCCCTTTATCTTCAGCTGACCGGGAACTCTGCGAGGACTTAATGGAATACGTAATAAATAGCCAGATCCCCGAAATTAGCGAAGAGTTTGATCTGCGGCCCGGTATCGGTATCGCAGCCCCTCAACTCAATAAAGCGAAAAGGGCTTTTGCACTCCACATTACTGAAACTGATCAGGAACCGATTAGTTTTGTAGCTGTAAACCCCAAAATCGTCAGTCACTCCATCGAAAAAACCTATCTCGCTTCGGGTGAAGGTTGCCTTTCAGTTGACCGGGTAATTGAGGGCTATGTCCCTCGCTATGCACGAATTACTATTAAAGCTTATGACATTGATGGAAATGAATTCAAAAAGAGATTAAAAGGATTGGCAGCCATCGCATTTCAACATGAACTCGACCATTTGAACGGCATTATGTTCTTTGATCATATTGATGAAAACTTACCGTTTAAAGAAATTCCCGGTGCATCTCCTTTCGAACGGGATTAATTATACGACTTTAGATGTAAATTTTAATCTAGCTGAAAATCAAGAAGACCGAGATAAATGAAGGATCTTTCAGCTTTGCTGAAAATCAAGAAGACCGAGATAAATGAAGGATCTTTCAGCTTTGCTGAAAATCA